>NZ_JBWKWP010000010.1:0-253634 GCF_059422285.1 Curvibacter sp. GW821-FHT01G03 | reverse complement strand
CTGAGGCCGCAGGCGCTCATGGCCGCCAGGGCGACAAAGGTTTTTTTCATTTCAAAGGTCTCCGTTGTGGTTGGGGGAAATGGGCATGCAGGCTGGCAGGGTGGGGCAGGGCTCAGGCATCGGGTTTCACGCCGGCCTCGCGGATCACACGGCCCCACTGGGTGCTTTGCTGTTGGAGCCAGAGGGCGTAGTCCTGAGGGCTGTTGTCCAGTGGCTCCAGGCCTTGCTGGCGCAGCAGCTCGCGCACCTCGGGCTGGCGCAGAACGCCTGCCACGGCCTGGTTGATCCGGCGCAGGGTGTCGGCCGGTGTGCCCGCGGCCGTGAAAACGCCTTGTGAGATCCAGGCCTCGAAGCCGGCAAAGCCAGCCTCGGCCACGGTGGGCACCTGCGGCAGTTCGGCCATGCGCTGGGGTGAGGTGACGGCCAGGGGCTTGAGCTTGCCTGCCTTGATCAGACTGGCCACGGTGGCGTAGCCGGTGAACACCAGGCTCACCTGGCCGCCCACGGTGTCGTTGATGGCCGGGCCCGAGCCCTTGTACGGAATGTGGTTGAGTTGCAGGCCCGTGGCCAGCTTCAGCAGTTCGGCCGCGAGATGCGGCGTGGCGCCGTTGCCTGATGAAGCAATCGACAGCGAGCCGGGCCGGGCCTTGTCCAGCGCCAGCAGATCGGCCAGCGATTGGGCGGGCAGGCGGGTCGGGGCTACCAGCACCAGTGGAAACTGCGCCAGGTTGATGACGGGCTGCAGATCGTTGCTGCCGTAGGGCAGCTTGGGAAACAACGCCGGGCTGATGGTGAGCACACTGGCATCTGCCAACAGCAGGGTCTGTCCGTCTGGGGCCGATTTGGCCACGTAGGCCGCTCCCACAGCGCCGCCGGCCCCCGGGCGGTTGTCGACGATGACGGTTTGCTTCAGCAGGTCCGCCAGCCTGGGCTGCAGGATGCGGGCCAGGTTGTCCGAGCCGCCTCCGGTACCAAAGGGCACCACCAGACGCAGGGCCTTGTCCTGGGCCCGCAAGCCGGGGCTGGCGCAGGCCAGTCCGGCCATCAGTCCTTGCAAAAGAATGCGTCTGCTTGTTTGCATGTGAAACCGCCTTTCAGAAAGCGCCTCGTTTCAGGCGCAACGCCCCCTCCTGGCCGCTCAGGCGGCCTGGATTCGGACAGCGTGACCCGGTGGCCCGGGCCGGAATCAGGTCTTCAGGTGTTGCGGAACCGGGCTGCCACGGCATCAGCCCCGGCGATCAGCAGGTGCAGATCGGTGCCCACGCCCACCATCGTGGCGCCGCCTTCGAAGTAGTGCTCGGCCCTGCCATCGGCGGCCAGCACGCCGGCGGCCTTGCCGGCGGCACGCGCAGTCTGAAAGGCCTGGGCAATGGCGGCTTGCACGTCGGGGTGACTGGCCTGACCGCGATGCCCCAGGCTGGCCGCGAGGTCCGAGGGGCCAATGAACACCGCATCCACCCCCGGCACGCGGCAGATGGCGTCCAGGTCATCCAGCGCCTCGCGCGACTCGATCTGCAGCACCAGGCCAATTTCGTCGTTGGCGCGTGCCATGTAATCCTTGTAGCGGGTGTAGTTGCCGGCCCGGGTGCTGCCGGCCACGCCGCGCAGTCCCTCGGGCGCAAAGCGGGTGTACGACACGGCTTCGCGGGCCTCGGCCGCATTGCGGATGTTGGGAATCATCAGGTTCGGGGCACCGGCATCCAGCGCCCGCTTGATCCAGCCCATGTCCAGAATGGGCACCCGCACGATGGGGGCCACGGGCCGGCCGCGCACGGCCAGCAATTGCTGGCCCACATCCACCAGGTCGGTGGGGCTGTGTTCCATGTCGAACAGCAGCCAGTCGAAACCCGAGTCGGCCAGCACCTCGGCAATCGGATGGTGGGCAAAAGTGACCCACAGGCCAACCTGGCGGCGGTTCTGTTGCAGGGCCTGTTTGAAGGTGTTGGTGGGCAGAGAGCTGGGGTTCATGGCGGTGTTGGGGGTGAGGGTGGTGCGGGGCGGGATGGGCTTGTTGGTTTTCAGATCAGGGCGGCGTAAAGGGCCCGCATGTCGTCACGGCTCAGGGGGCGCGGGTTGTTGTCCAGCAGGCGGGTGACCTTGGCGGCGCCATCGACCAGGCCGTCCAGTTCGGCCGGCTGGATGTTCAGGCTGCGCAGCGAGTCGGGCACGCCCAGGTCGCGGTTCAGCTCGCGCAGGGCCTGCACAAAGGCACTGGCGGCCTCGCTGTCGCTCAGGCCTTCGACCGGCAGGGCCATGGCCCGGGCCATGGCGGCAAAGCGCGTCTCGCTGCCGAGCTGGTTGAAGGCCATGATCGAAGGCAGCAGGATGGCGTTTGACAGGCCATGCGGCATGCGGTATTTGCCGCCCAGCGGGTAGGCCAGGGCGTGGACCGCGGTGGTGCTGGAGGTGGCGATGCACACCCCGCCCCAGTAGGCCCCCAGCAGCAGGTCGGCGCGCGCGTCCAGGTCCTTGCCCTGGTGCACGGCGCGGCGGATGCTGCGGGCGATCAGTCGGATGGCCTCCAGGGCATACAGGTCGCTGAAGGGGTTGGCCTTTTTCGAGCAGTAACACTCGATGGCGTGGGTCAGGGCGTCCATGCCGGTCGCGGCTGTGACGGCGGGCGGCAGGGTCAGCGTCAGGCGGGCGTCCAGGATCACTGCATCGGGCATCAGGCGGGCGCTGACGATGCCGACCTTCAACTCGTCTTCAGGCACCAGGATGATGGAGTTGGGCGTGGCCTCCGAGCCGGTGCCTGAGGTGGTGGGCACCATCACGGTAGGCAGGCCGCGGGCGCCGATGTCGGCCTTCTTGCTCAGCAGCTCGCGCAGGTTCAGTGGGTGGGCCAGCAACACAGCGATGATCTTGGCCACATCCATGGCGCTGCCGCCGCCGATGCCCACCACCAGGTCAAAGGGGCCGGCGGCGCGGGCCGTGGCCTCGATGGCCTGCACATCGGCCACGTCGGGTTCAGGCGGTGTGCTGGCGATCAGGGTCACGGCGAGGCCGGCCGCTTCGAGCTGCTGGCGCGGGGCATCCACCAGGCCGGCGGCGGCCACGCCCTTGTCGCTGATGATCAGCACGCGGCGGGCCTGAAAAAAGCCTTGCGCCAATTCGGTCAGTTGTTCGATGCTGCCGGGGCCGGCAATGACGCGGCCCGGGTTGAGCAGGGCGTAGGGGGCGGAACTCATGGTGTCTTGTCCTTCAGGTCGTTTGCTTCACCCAGTCCGGCATCACCCGGGCATGGCGGATGTGCTGGCGGAACACCGTGTAGGCCAGGTGCAGCGCACCATCGGCCGTCTGGTGCAGCGAGGGGTAGGAGTACTCGCGGTTCAGGCGCTGCTCCGAGTTGTTGCTCAGGCAGTGGCCGTCCCCTTCTTCGAGGGGGCGCTGCCAGGGCCAGCTCAGGCCGTCGTCCTCCGACAGGGCCAGCGTCAGCGGGGCGCGGGGGGCGCCCCAGAAGGCGCGCCGCGCAGGGGGCTCGGCCGCGCTTGGGCTTGGGCTGGCAGCAGGCGGTTGGTGTTCGTCCAGTTCGTCGTACAGCGATTCACGCCGGGCCGTCGCATCCAGGGCGCTGCTGGCATTGAAGATCATGGCCAGGCGGCCATCGGCCAGGCGCAGGGCCTGAATGGACGAGTTGTTGTTCGGCAGCGCCGTGGGCTGCGGCGCGCTCCAGCTCAGGCCGCCGTCCTCGCTGGTGGCGCGGTACACGTGGTCGGCCCAGCGGCTGCGGAAGAAGGCCAGCAGACGCGGGGCGCCGCCAGAGGCCGGCACGATGCTCATGTGCACGCAACCCAGGCTGTCGGGCACCTCGATCGCCTGCCAGCTCTGGCCTTGATCGGTGGAGCGCAACACGGCGCTGTCGTCCAGGCTGCCATCCCAGGCCTGGCCTGGCAAGGGGCGGCAGCGGAAGGTGGGCAACAACCAGCTGCCATCCGCCTGCACCTGAATGGGTTGGCGCACAAAGGTGCCGGCCGGCGCGGCGGCCAGGGTCTCGGTGGGGCCCCAGTTCAGGCCGTTGTCATGCGAGATGCGGCGGCGCACCAGGGCCGTGTCCTGGTTGCCGGCCTGCTGGGCGGTGTGCAGCAGCCACAAAGTGCCGTCCGGCAGCGGGAACAGGATGGGGTTCTGCTCGGAGCGCTCCGGGTCGTCCGACAGTTGCACGGGCGTGCTCCATTGCGTGCTGCCCGGTGCCAGGCGCGACATGAACACGCTGATGTCCGAGCGGCCTTCCATCGAGCCGCCGAACCACACACAGGCCAGCGTGCCGTCGGGCAGCGCCATCAGGTTGGCGGCATGGGCCTGCACCCGGGCCGACGGGATGTCGGCCACCAGGCGTTGCGGGTCGCTTGGGTGGGGGCTCAGTTGACCCGGGGTCATGGTGTCACCTCGGCAGCGGCCTTCACTGCGCGTTGGCCTTTGATGAGTTTGAAGGCGTATTCGGCCGCTTCGACCAGGCTGTCTGCACTGGCCACCCCTTTGCCCGCAATGTCAAAGGCGGTGCCATGGTCCACCGAGGTGCGCAGGATCGGCAGGCCCAGGGTGATGTTGACCCCGCTGATGGCCTGCCAGGCGCCGGTGGCCGGGTCCACCTGAAAGCCCATCAGCTTGACCGGGATGTGGCCCTGGTCATGGAACATGGCCACCACGGCGTCGAACTGGCGGGCCCGCAGCTTGATGAACACGGTGTCGCCGGGCCAGGGGCCCGAGAAGCCCCGGTCGGCATAGTCGCGCACCACGGGGGCCACGATCTCGTCATCTTCCTTGCCCAGGATGCCGCCCTCACCACAGTGGGGGTTCAGGCCGGCCACGGCAATGCGCGGTTTGGCGATGCCCAGCGTGCGCAGGGCCTGGTGGGTTACGTCAAACACCCGGCGCAGGCGCTGCGGTGTGATGCGCTTGGGCACATCGGCCAGGGCGCAATGGGTGGTCACGTGGGTGACGTGCATGTCGCCGTGGGCCAGCATCATCACCGCGTCGCGTTGGCCGGTCAGGTGGGCCAGCATCTCGGTGTGGCCCTCGAACAGGTGGCCGGCCAGGTGCAAGGCCTCTTTGGACAAGGGGCCGGTGACGATGGCATCGGCCTCGCCAGCCTGCACCAGCTCCACGGCCTTGGCCACCGCCCGGTAGGCCCATTCGCCGCCCACCGCGCTGATCTGGCCTGTGACCACGGGCGTGTTCACCGGGCCGACGTCGACCATGCGGTAAAAAGGCCGGCCGTGGTCATCAGGCGCCAGGCCCATGCGCAACTCGGCTTCGTGCAAGGCCTTGGCACTGCCCAACACAATGAATTCGGCCAGGCCGTTGCGGACCAGCTCTGCCATCTGGCGCGTGGCCTTGGCCGTGATCTCGGGGCCGATGCCCGCCGGGTCGCCCATCGTGAAAGCGAGTCGTATCGGTGCAGTCATGGTGTCAGTCCTTCGAGGGTAGATGGGGGATCAATCCGGTTTGATGTTGGCCGCCTTGATCAGGCGGCCGATGCGTTCGTATTCGCCGGGCAGGAAGCGGGCCAATGCGGCGCTGTCGCCCGTGGAGACGGTGATGCCCACGCTGTTGAGGCGGCTCACCACGTCGGGGTTCTTGAGGGCGGTGGCCAGGGCAGTCGAGAGCTTGGCCACCACGGGTTTGGGGGTCTTGGCAGGTACAAAAATCGCGTACCAGGCCGAAAAATCGAATTGCGGGTAGCCCGACTCGGCAAAAGTGGGCACCTGGGGCAGATCCGGCAGGCGCGCGCTGGCCCCCACGGCCAGGGCCCGCACCTTGCCGGCCTTGAGCAGGGGCATGCAGTTGGTGGCCGTGTCGAAAATCACCGGCACCCGGCCACCGATCAGGTCCAGGATGTGGGCATTGCCCCCCTTGTAAGGCACGTGCGTCATCTTGATCTTGGCCTGGTCGATGAACATCTCGCCCGCCAGGTGCAGGGGTGACCCATTGCCCGACGAGCCATACATCACCGCAGTGGGGTCTTTCTGGGCGGCGTCGGCCACGTCCTTGAGGGTCTTGAACGGCGAATCCAGGTAGGTGATGGCGATGATGGGCGCGCTGCCGATCAGGCCCACGGGCTCGAAATCCTTCAGCGGGTCGTAGTCGGCCTTGAGCAGATTGGGGCTGGCCGCGTGGGTGGCCAGGCCGCCCACCAGCAGGGTGTGGCCGTCGGCCGGTGCCCGCGCCACCACGCCGGCGCCCAGCAAGGCGGCGGCGCCGGGGCGGTTGTCGATGATGGCGGTGCCACCCAGGGCGTCGGCCATCTTCTGCCCGATCAGGCGACCCAGCATGTCATTGGCGCCCCCTGCCGGGTAGGGCACCACGAACGTGAGCGTTTTGCTGGGGAACGGGGCCTGCGCCCAGGCAGCGCCTGCCATGGCCGACACCATCCAGGCCCCAGCACTGGCTGCCAGAAGAGAACGGCGTGAAGCTTTTTGGTAGATCATGATTTGTCTCTGGTGTTATTAAAGCAAAATAAGGCCAATTCAGGCGCTCTTGGGCCCTTGAATGCTTCAAATTACGCCACAAAACGTCAAAAAGAATCACTGTCGTTTACCCTGATGAAGAAATCAGTCACGATCAATCATCATCCGCAGGCATTTCTTGTCATACCTTCCAAAATCCACCATGAACACCGAGTCGGCGCCTTCGCCCCTGATGCCCGTGCAGCGGCGCCAGCACATCATTGACTTTCTGCAGCGGCACGGCGCCGTCACCATCACCCAGCTGGAGCAGGCCCTGGGCGTATCGCTGTCCACCCTGCGGCGCGACCTGGACACCCTGGCCGCTGAGGGCGTGGTGGACCGCACCCATGGCGGGGCAGTGCTGCACCAGCATGTGGCCAGCTATGGCACCTTCGAGCCCGAGACGGCGGCCGCCGCCGAGTTGTCGCCGCGCGAAAAGGCGGCCATCGGCCAATTGGCCGCCCAGCAACTGCTGCCTATGCAAAGCGTCATCTTTGACAGCGGCACCACCGTGCTGGAGGCCGCCCGTGCCGCCGTCAAGCGCGCCATTCCCCTGACCGCGGTGACCAACGACCTGGCCATTGCCCAGGTGCTGGGCCAATCGCCGCACATCCAGGTTCATGTGCTGGGGGGCACCTTGCGGCCCAACAGCCCCACGGTCATCGGTCAGGCCCTGGTGCATCAGGCCAGTGCCTTCCAGGCTGATCTCTTGCTGATGGGGGCCCATGCGGTCACGCAAGACCTGGTGTCAGAAACCTCGGCCGAGGTGGCCGCCGCCAAGCAGGCCTTGATGCGGGCGGCGCATCGCCGCGTGCTGTTGGTGGATTCGTCCAAGTTCCGGCCGCGCGCTTTCATGCAGTTTGCCCGCCTGCAAGAGGTTGACCAGCTCATCACCGATACCGGCCTGCCGCCTGCGGACGAAGAGCGCCTGCGTGCCTTGCCGCTGCAGCTCAGCCTGGTGCAGGCATGAACCGGCTGCGCATCCTGGCCGATGACCTGACCGGCGCGCTGGACTGCGCGGCCGCCTTTGGTGCCGGGGTGCCGGTGCACCTGGGTCAGCCCGCTTCGGCCGCCGCCCCCGGTCTGGATGTGCTGGCCACCGCCACCCGCGATGTGGGCCTGGCGCAGATGCAGGCACTGCTCGCGCCCTGCGTGCCCTGGTTGCAGGGGGCAGACATCGCTTTCAAGAAGGTGGACAGCCTGCTGCGCGGCAATACCCTGGACGAGGTCGATTGGCTGGCCCGCCAGGGGGGCTTTCGAGGCCTGGTCATGGCACCGGCCTTCCCCTCCCAAGGCCGGGTCACCCGGGGCGGGCAGCCCTGGTGGGTGCGCGCTGGCCAACCCGATACCGCGGTGGCCAGCAATCTGGCCGATGGCTTGCGCGCCCGTGGTTGGGTGGTGCACACCGGCCCACAGCCGCCGGAGCCTCAAGCCCCCTGGCAGGCCTGGATTCCCGATGTGAGCAGCGATGCCGCGCTGGACCCGGTGGCGGCGCTGGCCATGCAACTGGCCCGCGACGGCCCAGCCTGGCTGTGGTGCGGCAGCGCAGGTCTGGCGCAGGCCCTGGCGCGTCAGGCCCCGGCACCGCAGGTCTTGACCGATCAGCCCAACATCGCCAACACGGCGGGTGAAACCGGGCCGCTGCTGATGGTCAGCGCCAGCCACCACGCCGTGTCGCGTGCCCAGTGGCGGTCCTTGCGTCAATCCCACTGGGGGCCGCACTGCCATGCGGGGGTTGAGGCCCTCGATTGGCGCGGCGCAGGCTCCGAACCCGCTTTGCTGCTTGATTTGTGCGCGCCAGAGCCCTTGATCGCCGAGCAGGCGGCCCAGTTGCTGGCCCGCCAGGCGGCCGACATCGCGCAGCAGGCGCCGCGGCCGCACACCCTGGTGGTGGTGGGCGGCGACACCCTGCTGGCGCTGTGCCAGGCCCTCGGGGCCCGGGGTCTGCAATCCGCCATGCCGCTGGCCCGCTCGGGCTGGGGCTGTGCGCGACTGGTGGGGGGGCGATGGGACGGGGTGGTCTGCCACAGCCGCTCGGGTGCCTTCGGACCTGAATCGGATCTGTTGGAGGTGGTGGCCCGGCTGCAGGGGTGAGGGGCTGCCTTGCCCTGGATGGCCGATGCAGGCCGAGGGCTTGCCTGGAAAGTGCTTCAGAAAATCGGAAAGCAGCCGAAAACGGCAAAGCGTTTCTGATTTTTCATGCACATATCAATTTTTGCCACGATGCCCAGGCCCACCGTTCTGGGCTTGTTGCGATGGGGGCAGCCGGCATTTGGGGCCCTGATCATGGCCACCATGTGGCTTCTCGGGTGGACCTATCTGCAACAGGACCAGCAGCGGACCGAGGCCGAGGCCTACCGGCGCTCGGAGGCCTCTACGCAGGCCTATGAGTCTTACATCCTGCGGGCGTTGCAGCAGATCGATCAGTTGGCCGGGTTTGTGGCCGCCAACGCCCCTTTGACGAAGTCGGATGAATCGCTGACCACCTTGCTTCAGCAGGCCTTGCAACACCAGCCCAGCCTGGGCAGCCTGTACGTGACCGATGAGCAGGGCGAGGTGGTGGCCGCGGCCTTGAGCAAGGGCAAGTTGACGGCTGCAGGCTCGGCCGCCGATCGACTGTATTTTCAGGTTCACAAAGAGAAGCGAGTCCAGGGCCTGTACGTGGGCCAACCGGCCATCGGCCGGGTCAGCCGCCGCTGGGTGGTGCACCTCAGCCGGGCGCGCTTTCATGCCGATGGCACGTTTGCCGGTGTGGTGGTGGCCACCGTCAATCCCGAGTTTCTGGTGGATTTCTACAACGAGGCCCAATTTGGCCGGCGTGGGCTGGTCAGTGTGACGGGGCTTGACCAGGTGCTGCGGGCCCGGCGCAGCGGCGATGCGCTGCAGTATGGTGACCATGGCGTTCAGTCCACGCTGACAGGGCAGGTCGAAAAATCGCCCCAGGGCCAATTTTTGGCGCAGAGCCATATCGACGGGGTGTCGCGCTACCTCTCTTACCGGGTTCTGCCCCAATACCAGCTGGTGGTCTATACCGGATTGGCTTCCGATGAGGTCTTTGCCCATTTTCAGATCAGGCGCCAGCGCTTGATCGAGTTTTTGAGCGTGGCCACGGTGCTCATCTGCCTGGTCACGGCCGGCCTGACCCTGTTGGTGGTCCGGCTTGAGCAGTCGCGGCGGCGCGCCAGCCTGGCCGAAGAAAGGTTTCAGGCCGCGGCTCAGGCGCAGTTGGATCCTTTCATGATGCTGGCTGCGATCAGGGGGGCCGACGGCAGCTTGCGCGGCTTTCGCTGCAATCTGGCCAACCCCCGCGCCCGGCAATGGATGGGGCCACAGACCGTGGATCCGGTCGGCGAAACGCTGGATCAGTTGGTCCCGCCGTCGTTGGGCCCCCACCTGCACCCGTTGTACGCAGAGGCCCTGAGCACGCGCGTGGCCATCGAAGACGAGTTCACCTGGCTCGGCGCGCAGGGCCAGGTGCGACGGGTGGTGCAGCAGATCGTGCCGGTGGGTGATGGCCTGGCCATCACCTTGCGTGATGTCACCCAGGCCCGCGACCGCGAGCAACTGTTGCAAGCGCAGCGTGCCGCGCTCGAGCGCAGCGAACGCCAACTGCTGGCCATCACCAACAACGTGCCCGCACTGATTGCCTGTGTGGACCGCCGGCAGGTCATCAACTTCGTCAACGACACTTACCAGCACTGGTATGGCCCGGACGCGCCACCGCCCGTGGGCCAGACCCTGGCGGCCCACTGGAGCCCGGCCTTGCGTGAACAACGGCTGGCCTATGTGGAGCGGGCCCTGGACGGAGAGCGCGTTGAGTTTCTTGACACCAGCGAGACCACCAGCGGCCTGCGCACCCTGCAAAACATCTACATCCCAGACTGGAGCAGCGACAGTGTGGTGCAGGGTGTTTACCTGCTCAGCTTCGACATCACCGACTTCAAACGCACCGAGGCAGAGTTGTCGCAGTTGCTGTACCAGGACGCTTTGACCGGGCTGGACAATCGCCTTCGGCTCAACCAGGTCCTGCCCGAGGCCATTGCCCGCACCAGACGCTCTGGCAAGCACATCGGCCTGCTGTTTCTGGATGCCGACAAGTTCAAGACCATCAACGACACCCATGGCCATGCCGTCGGCGATGACGTTCTGAAAAAAATCGCCCGGCGGCTGAAGCAGTCGGTGCGCGAGACCGATCGGGTCGTGCGTCTGGCGGGCGACGAGTTCGTGATCCTGCTGGAGGAGCTTGCCAGCCCACTGGAGGCGGACCGGGTGGCCGGCAAGATCGTCGAGCAGTTCAAGACCCCGCTGGCCCTGGACAAGATGGCCCTGCAGGTCACCGTGAGTGTCGGCGTGGCCTGCAGCGATGGCACCACGGCAGACGACGGCAAAGAACTGCTGACGCTGGCCGACACCCAGCTGTATGCGGCCAAGGCGGCGGGGCGCAATGCCTATGCCTCAATCAGCGCTTGAGCGCCAGGCCATGGCTTAGCCCAGGTTGGGGGAGGCGGCTGGGGATGGCTCAAATTGCACGTTCTGCAAGCCTGGCTCGCGCACCAGGTCAATGAAGGCGCGCAGCCCCGCAGGCACCAGCCGCTGGCTGGGGTAATACAGAAAAAAACCGGGTTCGGCGGGGCGCCAGTCGTCCAGCACGCTGATCAGGCGGCCCGCATCCAGCGCCTGCTGGGCGTACTGTTGATAGACAAAGGCCAGCCCCAGGCCCTGCTCTGCCGCCTGCACCATCAGGCGCATGTCGCCCAGGGCCACGGGGCCGTCAACCGCCACCTCGATGTGTTCTTCACCCTGGGTGAACTCCCAGCGGTAAAAGACCCCATTCGGAAAACGCAGCCGAACGCAGGGGTGATCCATCAGCTCGCGCGGATGCGCCGGCCGCCCATGCCGGGCCAGGTGCCCGGGTGAGGCCACCACGACGAAGCGTTGCGGCGGCCCCAGGCGAACTGCCACCATGTCCTGCTGCAGGCTTTCGCCAAAGCGCACCCCCGCGTCAAAGCCCTGGGCCACGATGTCGACCCGATGGTCATCGCCCACCAGCTCGACGCGCATGCCGGGGTGCCGGGCCAGAAACAGCGGGATCATCGGCGCCAGAACCCAGTCGCAGGCGGCCCGCGGGGCATTGATGCGCAAGGTACCGGTGGGTGAGGCCCGCAGATCGTCGAGGGCGGTCAGCGCGTCAGTGATCTGATCCAGCGCCGGGGCCAGACGGGTCAGCAACTGTTGGCCCGCTTCGGTGGGGGCCACACTGCGCGTGGTGCGGTTCAGCAGGCGCACCCCCAGGCGAGTCTCCAGCCCGCGCAGGGTGTGGCTCAGCGCCGAGGGCGAAACGCCCAGTTCGGCGGCAGCCTGCCGAAAGTTGCGCGTTCTGGCCACCGCGGCAAAGGCCTGCAGGTCGTTCAGGCTGGCGGGTTTGGGCGCAGGGGGCATCTTGAAGGATTTGATTGCTGAATATCGCTCAACAGCTCATGCTTGATTGTGCGTATTGTTGCATGGGTCTTGGCGGCCTACGCTAGCGGCCATGGATCAACCCAGGTGGCCCGGTGCCACCTTCAAAGACTGGAGCAGAGGAATGCAACAACGTCAATTGGGGGCCAACGGCCCCTTGGTTTCGGCCCTGGGCCTGGGCTGCATGGGCATGAGCGAGTTCTATGGGCCCAGCGACGATGAGCAGTCGCTGCACACGCTGGCCCGTGCGCTGGCGCTGGGCATCACCCTGTTCGACTCCGCCGACACCTATGGCCTGGGCCACAACGAAGCCTTGCTGGGGCGATTCATCCAGCAGGGTGGCGCCGCACGCCGCCGCCAGGTGGTGGTGGCCACCAAGTTCGGCATCGTCCGGCAAGCGGGCCAGTACGAGCGCCGCATCGACAACTCACCCGCCTACATCCGCGCCGCCTGCGAAGCCTCGTTGCGCCAGCTGGGGCTGGAACGCATCGACCTGTATTACTGCCACCGCCGCGACCCGGCCGTGCCCATCGAAGAGGTGGTGGGCGCCATGGCCGATCTGGTGGCCGCCGGCAAGGTGGGCGCCATCGGCCTGTCCGAGGTGTCGGCCCAGACGCTGCGCCGGGCTCACGCCGTGCACCCGGTGGCCGCGCTGCAGAGCGAATACTCTCTGTGGAGTCGCGAACCCGAAACCGGCGTGCTGGAGACCTGTGCCGAGCTGGGCACCGCGTTTGTGGCCTACAGCCCCCTGGGGCGGGCGTTTTTGACGGCCACGGTGGACACCGCACAGTTGGCCGACAACGATTTTCGCAAGCACAACCCCCGCTTTGCCGGCGAAGCCGAAGCCCACAACCGGCAACTGGTGAGCGCGCTGGCCGAATTTGCCAAGGCCCGTGGCCTCAGCAACGCCCAGCTTGCGCTGGCCTGGCTGCTGCACAAGGCCCCACATGTGATCCCCATCCCCGGCACGCGCCGCATCCCCTATCTGGAGAGCAACGCCACCAGCGCCGATGTCCGCCTGTCAGCCGACGACATGGCCTGGCTCGACCGCCTGTTCGACCCCGCCGCCGTGGCCGGCGCCCGTTACCCGGAGGCGGGTTTTGCCGGGGTGGAGCAGGCGGGGTGATTCAAAGGCTGGGGGAGGGCGCTGGGGTGGGCAGACCGTTAGCGGCAGTTCTGCAACCAACGATCGCTGAATTCAACACATTCGGAGAGCGCTCCTGATATCGGGTTCGCAGCAGACGTCACCGCGCCCTTTGGACTTGAGGCGTTGTCCAAAACAATAGAGCGTGCGACATTGAGCGATGGTTAGTTCCAAAGGCGCAAAACCCAGCCGCTACCTTGGCGACGGTTGCTGGGAAGCTCGGTGGGGCGCATATCTAGATGCCTGCGAAACTCGCGACACAAGTGCGCCTGGTCAGAAAAGCCGCAATCGGTAGCGATCGCGGACCAGTTCAGATTCGAGCTTCCCAGTGATTGCGCTGCGATCAGCGCTCGCTCAATGCGTCCGATGGCGCGCAATTCGCGGGAGGTCATTCCGGTCCACGCCCTGATTCGACGGTCTGACTGGCGTGAACTCAGTATCGAATCATTGGCCTTCCGTTCGATGTAGCTTGACCATGCGTCAATGCGGTCCCAGCGGGCGCCTTTCGGCAGCTGCTTCGGCGCCAAGGTCTCGCAGCGCCGGCGCAAAAATGATTCGATCAGCTGAATCCGCCGGATGTCATCGGTCGCGTGATGCACCTCTCTGGCCATGCGGCACCAGTCCGAGTCGAAGATGTCCTGTAGGTGGGTGTAGCGGCCAATGTGGTGCTCGATCGGCAGTCCGCTGACAGACCGCACGGCATCTGGATACATGAGCATCGTGAAGAATCTTGTGCCTCCGCAATTCGTGCTGAATGACGGGCGGACATGCGGCCCTGAGAACACAACCGGGAGACGCTCGGCGCCACTGTCGCTGGGTGAGTCGATGTCATCCAGCCGAGAGTCATGGCCTTCGAGAATCCAGACGAACACACAGGCTGGAACCGGCGGGAAATAGTTCCAATTGTCCAAGGACGTGGAATCTGGGTGCGTTGCAACGCTTCTTGATATGAAGGCCCGAACGACGTTCGACAGTTCCGGGTCGGGCAGGTAGAGCGCTGCGTGCGAGCCGTCGGTATCTTGAATTTCGTGCATCGGGCGCCTTGGCTGGTTGGTCATGGGCGCGAACGAAGGCTGTCGGGTCCGGAGGGTGTCTGATTCATTCAAGACGTCGTGTGCGGAGCCGCATAGATTGTTGGACATCATCAATCACCTAGGAGCATTCCCTTGCCTCGATTCTCAACCGTTTCCTGGTTTGCGTTCTCGATTTGTCTCGCCCTTGCAGCCCTCTGGTCGTGTGCCCCGGAGATACTGCTTGGGCTGTGGCACGTGGAGGCTACCCAGTCTGTCATTGTCGTGGGACACAGGTCAGCAGCTCTCTTCCTCGGATTTGCGTTGCTCACTTACGCCATGAGACGTGCCCCACCTTCGCCATTGCGAACATCCGTCGCTGATGCCTTGGCCTTGGCGTGCATGGCATTGGCACTGTTGGGCCTCGCGGAGCTATTGCAGGGCCATGTCGGCATTGGGATACTGTCGGCAGTCGTCGTCGAGGTCACGCTTGCGGTCGCTTTACCCGTTTCAGCCCGTATAGGCTAAACCAAACAACAGCCTGTGGCGGTCCATTGCGTGACCTGTCGCGATGGGCAAGGTGGTGCTTGCGCCGTACCGGCCCATGTGACTCTGCCCCTGCCTCACGCTAGGTCGTACCTCGAACCTGTCGCAGATCAAGGAAAAGCATGGATTCGCTTGAGCGCACCCGGCCCCTCTGTCTAAACTCCGTCATAAAAGATGCATTGTTTGTGCTTCTTATTAGCGCCGATCGACAGGACCCGCCCGTGGCCAAGAAGTTTCCGATTTCGCCGCAGCACCCCGAGCGCCTCTGCTGGGGTTGCGACCGCTATTGCGCAGCCGATTCGCTGATGTGTGGCAATGGCTCGGAGCGCACGCAGCACCCGGCCGAGTTGTTTGGCGACGACTGGATGAGCTTTGGCCTCGATGCCAAAGAGGCCAAAGAGGTGGACGAGGCTGACCAGGGCGACAAGGTCACGCCTTCGCCGGTTCAAGCCAAGGCCGTGGGGCGCTGAGCCCGTAAGGGCTGTTGGATCGAACCGACCTGTCTGGCGGCTTGGATCGCCATGTGCACTTCCGCAGCGGGCGTGTTTACGCCTCTGTCGGGCAGGGCTGGGTGCCGTGCGCGGCAAAGAAGGTTTGCAGGGCCCGCTTGACCGCCTGCTTGATGCGGGCGGGGGGCATCTCGGTTTCGATGCCCAGCAGCAGGGGGAACACGGTTTCGCATTCGAGCAAGGCCGCCAGCTGAAGGGCGGCCAGCAGGGGGTCTGATTTCTTCAGCTTGCCCAGGTCCATCTGCCGAGTCAGAAAGTCGGCCACCTTTTGCATGCCCTGCTTGGGGCCTTGCTCGTGAAAGCGCCGACCGATGTCGGTGCGGCCGGATTCAGCGATCACCACCCGACGCGACTGGATGGTGGGGGCCGAGCACATGAAGGCCAGCAGTTGCTCGCCGAAGGTCTGCATCGCCTTGGGCAGGTTGTCGTTGTCCTGGTTCAAGGCCTCGACCAGGGGATCGAGCTGCTGGTGGGCGGCGCGGTGTATCACGTCCACGAACAAGTCTTCCTTCGACTTGAAGTAGCTGTACAGCGTGGCTTTCGAGCCGCCGGCCATCTTGGCGATCTCAGCCATCGATGCGCCTTCAAAACCCGCCTCCAGAAACACCTTGGAAGCCGCATCGAGGATGGCCTCACGCTTGGCTTCGGTTTTGACTCTCATTCTTTAAATCCTTTTACTGAACCAGGGTGTTCAGTTTTACTTGACTGCTTTCGGGCCTCAATCTAACATGGCGCCACCTTTTTAAACATACCGTACAGTCTGGTTATATTGAATGGAGCCCCACCCATGCCCTCATCGTCGCGCCTTCTTCTGACCCTGCGTTCGACCAGCACCGTGCTGGCCTTGTCCTGCCTGCTGAGCGCATGTGGCAAGCCGCCCGGCGGCCCACCACCGGCCGAAGGCACGCCTGTCATGGGTGTGCTCCCCGTGACGGCGCAAGCCGTGGCTTTGAGTACCGAGCTGCCAGGCCGCACCGTGCCTTACCTGATCGCCGATGTGCGGCCGCAGGTCAACGGCATCATCAAGACGCGCGCCTTCCGCGAAGGCAGCGACGTCAAGGCCGGGCAGACGCTGTATGAGATCAACCCCGCCACCTACAAGGCGGCCTACGACAGCAGCGTGGCGGCCCTGGCCAAAGCCGAGGCCACCCTGCAATCCAGCCGCCTGAAGGCCGAGCGCTACCAGGAGTTGGTGGGCATCAATGCGGTCAGCAAGCAAGACAATGACGACGCCGCCGCGGCCCTGGGCCAGGCGCAGTCGGATGTGGTGGCCGCCAAGGCCAATGTGGAAAGCAGCCGCATCAACCTGGCCTATGCCCGGGTGGATGCGCCCATTTCGGGCCGCATCGGCAAGTCCACGGTCACGCCCGGCGCGCTGGTCACGGCCAGCCAGGCCACGGCCATGGCCACCATCCAGCAACTCGACCCGATCTATGTCGACCTGACGCAGTCCAACGCCTCGCTGCTGCAGCTCAAGCAGGCCTTGGCCCGGGGCGACTTCAAGAAGGCGGGTGCCACCGCCGCCAAGGTGCGCCTGCTGCTGGAAGACGGCAGCGCCTACCCCCTGGAGGGCCGGCTTGAGTTCTCGGATGTGACGGTGGACCAGAGCACGGGCTCGATCACCTTGCGCGCCGTGTTCCCCAACCCCAAGGCCGATCTGCTGCCGGGCATGTACGTGCGGGCGGTGCTGCAAGAGGGCGTGAAGGAGTCGGGCCTGCTGATCCCGCAGCAGGCGGTCACCCGCGACGGCGCTGGCAAGCCGCTGGCCTATGTGGTGGGCAAGGACAACAAGCTGGAGCGCCGTGCGCTCGAGACCGACCGCGCCATTGGCGACCAGTGGCTGGTGCGCCGTGGCCTGAGCGAGGGCGAGCAACTGGTGGTCGACGGCCTGCAGCGTGCGGCCCCTGGCATTGAGGTGAAGACGGCGCCCTGGAGCCCGAAGCCCAAGCCTGCCGCTGTCCCTGCGGCTGCAACACCCGCCACCCCGGCCGCTGACACCACGGCGTCAGCCCACTGATCGATCGGAATCCTGTCATGGCACGTTTCTTCATCGATCGACCGATCTTCGCCTGGGTGCTGGCCATTGTGGTCATGCTCGCTGGCGCGATCTCCATCTACACCCTGCCGATTGCGCAATACCCCAGCATTGCGCCACCCGCCATCGCCATCTCGGCCAACTACCCCGGTGCCTCGGCCAAGACGCTGGAAGACACCGTCACCCAGATCATCGAGCAGAAGATGAAGGGGCTGGACCGGCTGAGCTACATGGCCTCGACCAGCGAGTCGTCGGGCCAGGTCACCATCACGCTCACCTTCGAGAACGGCACCAACCCCGACACGGCCCAGGTCCAGGTGCAGAACAAGCTCACCCTGGCCACGCCACTGCTGCCGCAAGAGGTTCAGCAGCAGGGCATCACTGTCACCAAGTCGGCCACCAACTTCCTCAACGTGCTGGCTTTCACGTCTGAAGACGGCAGCATGGACGGCGCTGACCTGTCCGACTACGTGGCCGCCAACGTGCAAGAGGCCCTGAGCCGGGTCGAGGGCGTGGGCGACACCACCTTGTTCGGTTCGCAATACGCCATGCGCGTGTGGCTCAACCCCGACAAGCTGATCAACTTCAACCTCACGCCACTGGATGTCAAGAGCGCCATCCAGGCGCAGAACGCCCAGGTGTCCGCAGGCCAGCTGGGCGGCCTGCCCGCGGTGGGCGAGCAGCAGATCAATGCCACCATCACGGCCCAGACCCGCTTGCGCACGGCCGAAGAGTTCAAGGACATCCTGCTGCGCACGCGCACCGACGGCTCGCAGATCCGCCTGCGTGACGTGGCCCGCATCGAGCTGGGCAGCGAGGCCTACAGCACCGTCGGCCGTTACAACGGCAAGCCGGCGGCCGGCCTGGCCATCAAGCTGGCCACCGGCGCCAATGCCCTGGACACCGTGCGCGCCATCGATGCCCGCGTGGCCCAGCTTGAGAAGTTCTTTCCGCCGGGCATGAAGGTGCAAAAGCCCTACGACACCACGCCCTTCGTGCGCATCTCGATCGAAGAGGTGGTGCGCACCCTGATCGAGGCCGTGGTGCTGGTGTTCCTGGTGATGTACCTGTTCCTGCAGAACTTCCGTGCCACCCTGATCCCCACCATTGCCGTGCCGGTGGTGCTGCTGGGCACCTTCGGCGTGCTGGCCGCCTGCGGCTTCACCATCAATACCCTGACCATGTTCGCCATGGTGCTGGCCATCGGCCTGCTGGTGGACGATGCGATCGTGGTGGTGGAGAACGTCGAGCGCGTGATGAGCGAAGAGGGCCTGTCGCCACTTGAAGCCACGCGCAAGTCCATGGGGCAGATCTCGGGCGCCCTGGTGGGCGTGGCCCTGGTGCTGGCGGCGGTGTTTGTGCCGATGGCCTTTTTCAGCGGCTCCACGGGGGTGATCTACCGCCAGTTCTCCATCACCATCGTCTCGGCCATGACCTTGTCGGTGCTGGTGGCCATGGTGCTCACCCCTGCGCTGTGCGCCACCTTGCTCAAGCCCATGGCGGCGGGGCATGTGCTGGCCGACACCGGCTTCTTTGGCTGGTTCAACCGCACGTTTGACCGTGGCAACCGCGGCTACCAGGGCGTGGTGCGGCGCATGCTGGGCCAGCGCAAGCGCTACATGCTGGGCTATGCCGTCGTGCTGGCCCTGGTGGTGCTCGGTTTCAGCAAGCTGCCGGTGGGCTTCCTGCCCGACGAAGACCAGGGCACGTTGTTCGCCATCGTGCAGCTGCCGCCCGGTGCTGCCCAGTCGCGCACCGACGACGTGCTGCGCCAGGTCGAGCACCACTTCATGGAAGACCAGAAGCAGGCCGTGGCCGGCATCTTCTCGGTTTCAGGCTTCAGCTTTGCCGGCAGCGGCCAGAACATGGGCTTTGCCTTTGTCAAGCTCAAGCCCTGGGACGAGCGCACCGGCCCCGGCTTGAGCGTGACCGACGTGGCGGCCAAGGCCGGTGCCTACTTTGCCACCCTGCGCGATGCCCGCATCTTCGCCTTTGCGCCCCCGGCCGTGTCCGAACTCGGCAATGCCACGGGCTTCGACCTGATGCTCAAGGACGAGGCCAACCTGGGCCATGAGGCCCTGACCCAGGCACGCAACCAGTTGCTGGGCGAGCTGTCGGCCGACAAGCGCCTGGTGGCCGTGCGCCCCAACGGCCTGGAAGACACACCGCAATACCGCCTGCAGGTCGATGCCCACAAGGCCGGCGCTCTGGGGGTGGCCATGACCGACATCAACAACACCATCTCCACCGCCCTGGGCAGCAGCTATGTCAATGATTTCATCGACAAGGGTCGGGTCAAGAAGGTGATGCTGCAGGGCGACGCCCCCTACCGCATGCTGCCCGGCGACATCGACCGCTGGTACGTGCGCAACACCGACGGCAACATGGTGCCCTTCAGCGCCTTCTCGAAGGCCAGCTGGGCCTCGGGCTCGCCGCGGCTGGAGCGCTACAACGGCGTACCCTCGATGGAGGTTCTGGGCATGGCCATGCCGGGCTCGGCCTCCAGCGGGCAGGCGATGGACATCGTCGAGGCCGCCGTGGCCAAGCTGCCGGCGGGCATCGGTTTCGAATGGACCGGGCTGTCGCGGCAGGAAAAGGCCTCCAGCGGCCAGACCACCATCCTGTACACCTTGTCGATCCTGATCGTGTTCCTGGCCCTGGCCGCGCTGTACGAGAGCTGGGCCATCCCCTTCTCGGTGATCCTGGTCGTGCCGTTGGGTGTCTTTGGCGCCTTGCTCAACGCCATCCTGAACTGGCACATGAACGATGTGTACTTCCAGGTGGGCCTGCTGACCACCATCGGCCTGGCCTCCAAGAACGCCATCCTGATCGTCGAATTTGCCAAGGAGCAGCATGCCGCCGGCAAGAGCCTGGTCGAGGCCGCCCTGGAGGCCGCCCGCCTGCGGCTGCGCCCCATCCTGATGACCTCGCTGGCCTTTGTGCTGGGCGTGCTGCCCATGGTGCTGGGCAGTGGTGCGGGGGCCGGTGCCCAGCATGCCTTGGGCGGGGCGGTGATTGGCGGCATGTTGTCGGGCACCGCGCTGGCGATCTTCTTCGTGCCCCTGTTCTATGTCGTGGTCGTGGGCTTTTTCGGGCGCCAGCGGGTGGCGGCCGCACCGCACGCCTTGCCCCCCGCCAGCCCGGCGGGTAGCCACCCCTGACACCCCTTTGAGGACAACACCATGAACCCGTCCCGTTCCCCCCTGTCACTTGCCGGTCTGTCGCCCCGGTCTGTTCTGGCACCCTTGGCCCTGGCGCTCATTCTGTCGGGGTGCAGCCTCATGCCGGCCTATGAACGACCCCAGGCCCCGGTACCCGATCATTTTGCGGGCGACCCCGGCACGGCCGTGCAGCCAGTGGCCGACATCGGTTGGCGCGATGTCTGCACCGACCCCTCGCTGCGCGAGCTCATCGATCTGGCCCTGGCCAACAACCGCGACCTGCGGGTGGCCGTGCTGAACATCGAGAAGGCACGCGCCCAGTACGGCGTGCAGCGCGCCGCGCTGCTGCCCTCGGTCAACGCCAGCCTGGGCGAGTCCGCCAGCCGCACCCCGGCTGATCTGTCGGCCACCGGTCGCACGGTCACAGGCCAGAGCTACAGTGCGTCGCTGGGCTTCAGCGCCTATGAGCTGGACCTGTTCGGCCGGGTGCGCAGCCTCAGCACCCAGGCGCTCGAATCCTTCATGGCCACGGCCGAGGCCAGGCGCAGCACCCAGATCAGCCTGGTGGCCGAGGTGGCCACCGCCTACCTCACCCTGGCCAGCGACCAGGAGCGCCTGAAGCTGGCGCAAGACACCTTGTTCAGCCAGACCGCCACCTACCGGCTCAACCAGCGCAGCTTCGAGCTGGGCGTCAGCTCGGCACTGACCCTGCGCCAGTCACAGACCAGCGTCGAATCGGCGCGGGTGGATGTCGAAAAGTACCTCACCCAGGTGGCCCAGGACCGCCATGCCCTGACCCTGCTGGTGGGGGCCGAGCTGCCTGATCGCCTGCTGCCCACAGGCCTGCCCGACAGCGTGGCCGTGGCCGCCAACCCACTGGCCCAGGTGCCGCCCGGGCTGTCGTCCGATCTGCTGCAGCGGCGCCCCGACATCCTGCAGGCCGAGCGCAACCTGCGCGCCGCCAATGCCAACATCGGTGCCGCGCGGGCCGCCTTCTACCCGCGCATCAGCCTCACGGCCAGTGCGGGCAGCTCCAGCGCGAGCCTGTCGGGCCTGTTCAAGGGGGGCTCGGGGGCCTGGACCTTCGCGCCCCAGGTCTCGTTGCCGATCTTCAATGCCGGCGCCAACGAGGCCAACCTGAGCATTGCCAAGACCGACCGCGATGTCTACCTGGCCCAGTACGAAAAAGCCATCCAGAGCGCCTTCAAGGAGGTCTCTGATGCGCTGGCGCTGCGCACGGGCATCGAGCGGCAACTGTCGGCCCAGACCTCGCTGGTGGAGGCGGCCGACGACGCCTACCGCCTTTCGCAGGCCCGCTTCAAGCGCGGGGTGGACAGCTACCTCAATGAGCTCGACTCGCAGCGCACCCTCTATGCGGCGCAGCAGAACCTGATCGGGCTGCGCCTGTCGCAGCAGTCGAACCTGATCACTTTCTACAAGGCGCTCGGGGGCGGCTGGGTCGAGAACACGGGCCAACCTGTGGCCACCCTGCCGGCCACCGACAGCAGCCGGGCGCCATGAAACGCAGCCGCGCCGGTGCGTTGCGCACCCGCGAAGCCATCCTGGCCGGGGCCCTGCAGGCCTTTGTCCAGCATGGTGTCGGCGGCGCAAGCTTTCAGCACGTGGCCCAACAGGCCCACGTGACGCGGGGGGCCGTCTACTGGCACTTCACCGACCGGGCCAGCCTGGTGCGCGAGGTGTTCCAGGGGTTTCGGTGGCCGCTCGACCTCGGCCCCGACCTGCATCCCTACCTGCAGTGCCACAACCCCCTGGCCCTGCTGCGCGAAACCCTGGTGCAGCGCATCGACTGCTGCCTGGCCGACCCCCGCCAGCGCAGCCTGCTGGCCCTGGTGTTGTCCCTGCAGCACGGCGGTGCCAGCGCGGCCGGGCTGCCCCTTGATCTGGTGGAGCCGCTGCAGCGCCAGGTGGCCGACGCCTCGGCGCGGCTGGTGGAGGTCTGTGCGCTGGCCGAGGCCCGTGGCCTGCTGCGGGCGGGCTGCCAGCCGCAGGTGCTGGGCGAATGCCTGCATGCGCTGGCGCTGGATTGCCTGCGCGGCCAGGGCCTTGCTGCGGCGGCCGGTGGCGTCCCTCAGCACCGCCAGGCCATCGCCTGGCTGCTGCAGGGCGCGGCCCTCAGCCAAACTTGAACAGAATGCCGTGCCCGCCGCGCGGGTACTCCCAGTCAACGTTGGAGAACTCGCTGCACAGGATGCGGCAGCTGCCGCACTCCAGGCAGCCGTCGGTGATCAGGGTCACGGTGCCATTGCCCTCGGTCTTGTAGCAGGAGGCCGGGCACACAAAGGTGCAGCTTTTGCTGGCGCAGGCATGGGTGCAGATGTCGGCATCCTTGATGCGGATGTGGGGTCGCCCGGCATCCACCTTGTAGCGGTTCTGGAAGAGCTTCTCTTCCACGTTCACCGTGATGTAGCCCGGGGTGGGGTGGGTGTTGGGGTTCATCGAAAGGCCCTCCAGATCTTGAATGCGTCGCCCACCAGGCCGGTCAGCGAACGGGTCTTGCGGAAGCTGGAGAGGATCTCGCGCTCCTTGGTTTTCTTGTCCACGCCATCCACCGTGATCATGGTGCGGGCGGCACGGGCCAGCAGATCGGGGTAGGTGGTGAAGAACTGCGGGTTTTGGTGCAACACGGCGGGCATGTCACGGTACTTGTGCAGGTCTTTCATGACAAAGCTCTCGTCGAGCGCCGCCTTGTAGCCCTTCAAGGCGCTTTCGCGGAAGCCCTGGCCGGCGGCCTTGGCCTGGATCACCGTCTCGGCGGCCAGCCGCCCCGTGGTCATGGCCAAGTTCGAACCCTCGCGGTGGGCCGCGTTCACAAAGCCGCCCGAGTCGCCCACGATCATCCAGCCGTGGCCGTACACCTTGGGGATGGCGTGAAAGCCGCCTTCCGGGATCAGGTGGGCGCAGTACTCCTTCATCTCGCCGCCTTCGATCAGCGGCGCAATCGAGGGGTGGCGCTTCATCTGCTCCAGCAGCACATAGGGGCTGGTGCGGTTCGGGTTGCCGGTGAAGTCGCTCAGCATGCAGCCCACGCCAATGGTGATGGACTCCTTGTTGGTGTACAGAAAGCCGGTGCCCATCATGCCGTCGGTGATGCGCCCCACCATCTCGATCACCACCCCCGACTCTTCGCCCACGTTGAAGCGCTGGCGTATCGTCTCTTCGGGCATGAACAGGATCTCTTTCACGGCCAGGGCCACGTTGCTCGACTTGATCTCGCCGTGGAAGCCCGCCTTGCGTGCCAGCGTCGAGTTCACGCCGTCGGCCAGGATCACCACGTCGGCATACACATCACCCTGTTCGCGGTCGCACTGCACGCCCACCACCTGGTCGCCGTCCATGATCAGGTGGTTCACCGTGGTCTCGCAGATCAGCAGGGCGCCGGCCTCGCGCACCTTGGCGCTGAACCACTTGTCGAACTGCGCCCGGATGATGGTGTAGCGGTTGTACGGCGGCTTGTTGTAGTCCTCGCTGCGGATGTGGGTGCCGACAAAAGAGCTTTCGTCCAGCATCCACATGCGCTGCTCGATGATGTGGCGCTCCAGCGGCGCGTCATCGCGGAAATCCGGAATGATCTCCTCCAGCGCCTTGGCGTACAGGATCGCACCCTGCACGTTCTTGCTGCCCGGGTATTCACCGCGCTCGATCTGCAGCACCTTCAGGCCGGCCTTGGCCAGGGTGTAGGCGCAGGCGTTGCCCGAGGGGCCCGCACCCACCACGATGGCGTCGAATTGAGAGGGTTTTTTCATGATCTGCCCTTGGTGTGAGTGGCGCCGCTCAGGCAGCCTGGCGCCGGTGGTTGGCGAAATGGCCGGCAAAGGCCTGCGTCAGTGCCGGCAGCACCTGCATGGCGTTGCCCACGATGCCGTAGTGCGCAAATTCGAAGATCGGCGCATTCGGGTCGGTGTTGATGGCCACGATCACGTCCGAGGCTTCCATGCCCACCCGGTGCTGGATGGCGCCCGAGATGCCCGCCGCGATGTACAGCTTGGGCCGCACCGTCTTGCCGGTCTGGCCCACCTGGCGCTCGGCCTCCACCCAGCCCGCCTGCACGCAGGGGCGGGTGGCGCCCACCTCGCCGCCCAGCACCCGGGCCAGCTCGAACACCAGCTTGAAGTTGTCGGGGTTCTTCAGCCCCTTGCCCCCGCTCACGATCACGTCGGCATAGGGCAGGTTGATCTGCTGGCTGTTGGCGTCGGCAATGAAGTCCAGCAGCTTGGTCACGATCTGGGTCTCCACCATGCCCAGGCTCTCCTGTGTGATCTCGCCGCTGCGCGTGGCGTCGATCGCCGGCATGGCCATCACGCGGGGCCGCACCGTGGCCATCTGCGGCCGGTAGGCCAGGGTCATGATGGTGCACAGCAGCGAGCCACCGAAAGTCGGCCGGGTGGCGGCCAGGGCACGCGAGACGGGGTCGATCTTCAGCTCGGTGCAGTCGGCGGTCAGCCCGGTCAGCAAGGTGGTGGCCACCGAGCCTGCCAGATCGCGCCCCATCGAGGTGGCGCCCAGCAGCAGGATCTCGGGCTGGTGCTTGTTGACCAGGTCGGTCAGGCCCTTGGTGAAGGGCTCGTTGCGGTAGCCCTTGAGCACCGGGTCATGCATCACATAGGCTTTGTCGGCGCCCATGGTGAAGGCCTCGGCAGCGAACTTTTCCAGGGCTTCGTCGTCGCCGCCCAGGATCACCGCGCCCACGCTGCTGCCCAGGGTGTCGGCCAGCTTGCGCGCCTCGCCCAGCAGTTCCCAGGACACGCTGTGCACATGGCCCCGGTCGTGTTCGATGAACACCCACACGCCCTTGTAGGCCTTCAGGTGCTCGGGCAGTTCCAGGTTGCGGCCCCGGCCGGCGGGGCGTGCCCCAGCGGTGGCCGGGGCGGGCGTGGCGGAAGGTGTGGGCGTGCTCATGTCAGCTCCTTCATCAGCAGATCGGATTCGAGCGTGGGGTGGCGGGTGAAAATCTTCTGGATCAGGTTCAGCGACACGTCGCGCAGGCTGGAAGTCTCCAGCGCCAGCATGTCGGCCTTCTCGCTGCGCGGCGTGGGGCCGAACACCTTGCTCACCACCGTGGGCGAGCCCTTCAGGCCGATCTTGGCCGGGTCTTCGATGCCGGCCTGCTCCTTGTTCCATTTGCGCACCGGGTAGGCCGCGGCGTGGATCATGGCGGGCAGGTTGGCAAAGCGCATCTCGTTGGTGTTTTCGAGCATCGTGATCAGGCAGGGCAGGGCGGTTTTCAGCACCTGCACCCCGCCTTCGGCGCGCCGCTCCACCGTGATGGTGCGGTTCACCAGGTCGGTTTCGATGATGCGCGACACATAGGTCAGCAGCTGCAGGCCCAGGCGCTTGGCAATGCCCGGCCCCACCTGGGCGGTGTCGCCGTCGATGGTCTGCTTGCCGGTGAATACGATGTCCACCGCCTGCTCGCGGGCCAGTTGGCGCACGCCGGCCGCCAGGGCGTACGAGGTGGCCAGGGTGTCGGCACCGGCAAAGGCCCGGTCGGTCACCAGCACCGCGTCATCGGCCCCGAAGCCGATGCACTTGCGCAGCGCATCTTCGGCCTGCGGCGGGCCCATGCAGAGCATGGTCACCTTGCCGCCCAGCTTGTCCTTGAGGCGCAGCGCCTCCTCGAGCGAGAACAGGTCGTAGGGGTTGACGATGGCCGGCACCCCCTGGCGCATGATGGTGTTGGTCACCGGGTGGACCCGGATCTGCGCCGAGTCCGGAACCTGCTTGATACAGACGACGATGTGCATGGCTTGCCTCTCCTTGGGCTTATGCGGCGGTGCGCGGGGTCATGGATGCGCGCAGCCGGTCCAGCGGGACATGCTGCGTGCCCTGGGTGTCCTGAAACACCTTGAACACCTTCTCCTGCGCCGGCGTCGAGTTCACGAAGTCGGCATAGGCCTGCGTGAGCAGGTCCCGGTACACCGTGAACAGCTTCACTTCGTCGCTGGTGGGTGCGGCGGACTGCTGGCGGATGTACTGAAAAAAGCGCTTCAGGATGTGCAGGCGGCTCACGTTGACCACCTTCTGGTCAAAGGGCACGCCGAAAAATTCAAGAAAGTCCTCTGCCGAGGACAGCGACTTGAGTTGCATGAGCAGGTCTTCCATGGGTTCACTCCTCGGTGGGACAGGATCGGGGATCGGCCCCGGAGGGCCGGGTGTGGGGCAGTTGCGCGCCGTCGCACTGGGCGCAGTCACTGTCGGGGCGCAGGGCCTGGGCAGGGCCCGTCGGGGCGCTGGCTGCCTCCAGCCGCGCCACGCGGTCCAGCAGGCAGGACACGGCCTTGCCCAGCGGGTCGGGGATCAGGTGGTGGTTGAGGTCGAAGCCGTGCGGCGCGTCACGCCGGCGCGCCACCACCCGGCCGGGGATGCCGACCACGGTGGCACCCGCAGGCACCGGCTCGATCACCACCGAGTTGGCGGCGATGCGGGCGTCGTCGCCCACCTCGATGGCGCCCAGGATCTTGGCACCGGCCCCCACCACCACCCGGTGGCCCAGCGTGGGGTGGCGCTTGCCGGCACGCCAGGTGGTGCCGCCCAGGGTCACACCGTGGTACAGGGTCACGTCGTCGCCGATGTCGGCGGTCTCGCCGATCACCACCCCGGCGCCGTGGTCGATGAAAAAGCGCTGACCAATGTGCGCCCCGGGGTGGATGTCCACCTGCGTCAGGGCCCGGGCCACAAAGGCCATCCAGCGCGGCAGGTAGCGCCAGCCCCGCTGCCACAGGGCGTGCGCCACCCGGTGCCAGGCCACGGCATGCACGCCGGGGTAGATCGTCCACACCTCCAGCCGGTTGCGTGCGGCGGGGTCGCGTGCCAGCACGCAGTCCACGTCGGCGCGCAGGCTGGCCCACCAGCCGGGTTGCCCGGGCGTTGCCGTGGTCGGGGCCGGCTCGGGCAGCGGCGGGATGAGGCGGGTGTTCATGCTGCCATCGCCTTCAGGTCGGTCAGCGCCGGGCCCTCGCTGAGAAAGCGCACCAGGTCGGCGGCATTGGGCTCGCGCTTCACGCGCACCGCGTGCTCGCGCACGCGGGCCAGCAGGTGGCTGGCCAGCGGGCCATCCTCCACCTCCACCCCCAGGGCGCTGTAGGCCTGGCGCACTGCATGGGCACCCGAGTGCTTGCCCAGCACCGTGCGGCGCTGGCGGCCCAACTCGGCGGGGTCAAAGCTCTCGTAGGTGCTGGCGTTCTTCAGCAGGCCATCGATGTGGATGCCCGACTCATGGGTGAACACCGCCTCGCCCACAATGCTTTTGTTGAAGGCCACGCTGCGCCCCGAGGCCCGCTCCACCAGGCGTGAAATGCCCAGCAGCGCGCGCGTGTCGATGCCGGTCTGCCCCTGGTGCAGGTGGCGCAGGCCCATCACCACCTCTTCGAGGGCGGCGTTGCCGGCGCGCTCGCCCAGGCCGTTGACGGTGGTGTTGGCGTGGCTGGCCCCGGCCCGCAGGCCGGCCAGGGTGTTGGCGGTGGCCAGGCCCAGGTCGTCATGGGCGTGGACTTCGATCTCCAGGTCCACCGCGGCGCGCAGGCGGGCAATGGCCTCGTGGGTGGCAAACGGGTCCAGCACGCCCAGCGTGTCTGCAAAGCGGATGCGGCGCGCCCCGCAGGCCTGGGCGCGGCGGGCCACCAGGTCCAGAAAATCGGGGTCGGCGCGCGAGGCGTCCTCAGCCCCCACCGAGATGTGCCGGCCGCTGGCCACGGCCAGCTCCAGCACCTCGGTCATCTGGCGCAGCACCGCCTCACGCGATTGGCGCAGCTTGTGTTCCAAGTGGATATCCGACACCGGGATCGACAGGTGGATGATGTCGGCCCCCGTGCGCAACGCCTGGTGCAAATCGCCCCGCGTCATGCGGCCCCACACCATCAGGCGAACCGGCAGGCCCAGGGCCACGATGGATTCGATGCTGGCCAGTTCTTCCTGGCCCATGGCCGGGATGCCGATCTCCATCTCGGGCACGCCGGCTTCGGCCAGGGCGCTGGCAATCGCGCATTTCTCGGCATCGGTGAACGCCACGCCGGCGGTCTGTTCGCCGTCGCGCAGGGTGGTGTCGTTGATCACTAGCGAGGAGGTCATGGATGGGGTCCTTCCTGCCCCTTCTTCGCAAAGCGCGTGCCATGGGCCACAGCCTGCAAACCCGACACGGATGGGCCGCTGCAGCCCCTGTTGTCGGCCCGAAAACCCCACCCCCTGCGGCCTGTGATGTCGGGAATGTGCTGTTTGCAACACGTGGCGCGGCAGGGCCGCGACAGCCCGGAAAAGCGGCCCTGCCAAAGCAGCAAGGGCCGGCATGGCCGGCCCTTGTGAACAGGGGGTGATGGGGTGGGGGATGGGTGCCGTGCGGGGGGGGCCCAAGCCCTGCGGGTTCAGAGCCTGTTCAGGCTCACACGCTCTCGCTCTCGCTCTCGCTCTCTTAGGCTCAGGCTCAGGCTCTCAGGCCTCGCGGGCGTGGTTGCGGGTGTGGCGTGGCAGCTCGATCACCAGGTCGGCGTCGCGCACTTTCACGCAACAGGCCAGGCGTGACTGCGCGTCCAGCCCCCAGGCGTTGTCGAGCTGGTCGTTTTCCTCATCGTCGGGCGGGCTCAGCGAGCCGGCACCGCTGCGCACATGCACGTGGCAGGTGGCGCAGGCCGCCACCATCTCGCAGGCGTGCTCGATGGCAATGCCGGCCTCCAGCAGGCCGCGACACAGCATGGCGCCGCGGCGCATGTCCAGCGTGCGGCCTTCGGGGCACAGCTCGGGGTGGGGCAGCAGCGTGATCTGGGGCATGGCGGGCCACCCTCAGCTCAGGCTGTCGATCAGCTGGCCCGACAGGGCGCGCTGGATCGACGCGTTCATGCGCCGGGCCGCAAACTCGGCGGTCTCTTGCGACAAGGCCTCGCTGGCCTCGCGCAGGCGCTCCAGCGGGGCCTCGGTCTCCAACTGCTCGGCCAACTGGTACAGGGCCTGGCGCACACGGGCCAGCTCGGCCGCGTTCAGCAGGGCGTGGTCTTGGGCCAGCGCGCCCTCGGTGGCGTCCAGCAGGCGCCGGGCGTCCACCTGGGCCTCGCGCAGGGCGCGCAGCTGCATGTCGGCGCGGGCCGCGCCCACCGCGTCTTGCAGCATGGCCGCGATCTGGCTGTCTTGCAGTCCGTACGAGGGCTTGACCTCGACATGGGCCTGCACCCCGCTGGTCTGCTCGCGTGCGCTCACTGACAGCAGGCCATCGGCATCGATCTGGAACGTCACCTGGATGCGCGCCGCCCCGGCCACGGCCGGCGGGATGCCGCGCAGCTCAAAGCGCGCCAGGCTGCGGCATTCGGCCACGCTGTCGCGTTCACCCTGCACCACGTGCAGGGCCATGGCGGTCTGGCCGTCCTTGAAAGTGGTGAACTCCTGGGCCCGCGCCACCGGCAAGGTCGAGTTGCGCGGAATGATCTTCTCCACCAGGCCACCCATGGTCTCCAGCCCCAGCGACAGCGGGCACACGTCCAGCAGCAGCCAGGGGTCCTGGCGGCCATTGCCGGCCAGCACATCGGCCTGCATGGCCGCCCCCAGGGCGACCACCTGGTCGGGGTCGATGTCGGCCAGCGGTGCCCGGCCAAAAAAGGCCTGCACTGCCTCACGGGCCAGCGGCATGCGCGTGGAGCCGCCCACCAGCACCACGCCGTCCAGTTCGTCGGCCTTCAGGCCGGCGTCGCGCAGGGCGCGGCGCGAGGCCTGCAGGGTGCGCTCGATCAGCGCCTGGCCCAGCGTGGCAAAGGCGGTCCGCGTCAGCTCGGCCTGCAAGGGCGGGGCGCCCTCCAGGGCCAGGCGCATGAGCACCTCAGGCGCGTCGCTCAGGGCCTCCTTGGCGGCCCGGGCCGCAGCCAGCAGGCCACGCTGAACCCCAGGGGGCAGGCGGGCGGGGGCCTCCAGCGCGTGCTGGGCGCAGAACCACCGAGCGATCACGGCGTCGAAGTCGTCACCGCCCAGGGCCGAATCGCCTCCCGTGGCCAGCACCTCGAACACGCCCTGGCTCAGGCGCAGCACCGAGATGTCGAAGGTGCCGCCGCCCAGGTCGTAGATGGCGAAAGTGCCCTCGGCGCGCTGGTCCAGGCCGTAGGCAATGGCGGCCGCCGTGGGTTCGTTGAGCAGGCGCAGCACGTTCAGGCCGGCCAGGCGCGCTGCATCCTTGGTGGCCTGGCGCTGGGCGTCGTCAAAATACGCCGGCACCGTGATCACCACGCCCGACAGCGGCCCGCCCAGCGTGGCTTCGGCCCGCTCGCGCAGCGCGCCCAGGATGTCGGCCGACACCTGCACCGGCGAGCGCTCGCCCGCGGCGGTGGCCAGGCTCACCATGCCGGGGCGATCCAGAAATTCATAGGGCAGGTCGGCCGCTTCGCGCACGTCGGCCAGGCCCCGGCCCATGAAGCGCTTGACCGACACCACCGTGTTGCGCGGGTCGCTGGCCTGCTGGGCCTGGGCCTCGTACCCCACGCAGGGCGCGGCCTCGGCCTGGTAGCGCACCACCGAGGGCAACAGGTAGCGGCCCTGGGCATCGGCCAGGGCGCGGGGCAGGGCGCTTTGCACGGTCGCAATCAGCGAGTTGGTGGTGCCCAGGTCGATGCCGGCGGCCAGCACGTGCTGATGGGGCGCGGCGCTCTGGCCGGGTTCGGTGATTTGCAACAGGGCCATGGCGCTGGGGCTCCCGGTTCAGACGGCGAAGCTTTCGCCGCAGCCGCAGTTGGCGCGCGCGTTCGGGTTGTTGAACTTGAAGCCCTCGTTCAGGCCTTCGCGCACAAAGTCCAGCTCGGTGCCGTCCAGCATGCCCAGGCTGCGGGGGTCAACGATCACGCTCACGCCATGGGCCTCGAAGCAGGTGTCCTCGGGGTTGGCCTGGTCGACGAACTCCAGGGCATAGGCATAGCCCGAGCAGCCGCTGGTTTTCACGGCCAGGCGCAGGCCCAGTCCCGAGCCGCGCTTGTAAAGCGATTTCTGGATGTGGCGGGCGGCCGCCGGGGTCAGGCTGATCATGGGGGCTTCTCCTTCAGACCGAGAACGAACTGCCGCAGCCGCAGGTGGTCTGCGCATTGGGGTTGTGGATCACGAAGCGCGAGCCTTCCAGGCCCTCTTCGTAATCGACGCGTGCGCCCATCAGGTACTGCTGGCTCATGGCGTCGACCACCAGGGCCACGCCTTCGGTGACGATGGTGGTGTCGTCTTCGGCCAACTGGTCGTCAAAGGCAAAGCCATATTGGAAGCCCGAGCAGCCGCCACCTGTCACATACAGGCGCAGCTTCAGGTCGGGGTTGCCTTCTTCCTCGATCAGTTCGGCCACCTTGGCGGCGGCCTGGTGGGTGAATTCGAGCAGCGAGGGCATCAGGCCGGGCGGGGCGGCCTCTACAGGGGTGGGGCTGGCGTGGGCCATGGCGGTATTCCTTGGTCGGTGGTTGGGGGGTGGGTCTGGGTTGGGGGGAGGCGGATCGTTCAGCCCTGGCTGGCGCTGGAGCGGCACACCGGCTGCTCGCTCACCACGGCGGCCTGGCCGGCGTGGCGCGCTCGGTAGTCGGCCACTGCGGCCTTGATGGCGTCTTCGGCCAGGATGGAGCAGTGGATCTTCACGGGCGGCAGGGCCAGCTCTTCGGCGATCTCGGCGTTCTTGATGTTGAGGGCTTCGTCCAGGGTGCGCCCGCGCACCCATTCAGTGACCAGCGAGCTCGACGCAATCGCCGAGCCGCAGCCATAGGTCTTGAAGCGCGCGTCTTCGATCACGCCGGCTGCGTTCACGCGGATCTGCAGGCGCATCACGTCGCCGCAGGCCGGGGCACCGACCATGCCGGTGCCAACGCCCTCGTCCTCGGCGCTGAAGGCCCCCACGTTGCGGGGGTTTTCATAGTGGTCGATCACCTTGTCGCTGTAAGCCATGGGGTACTCCGTGTCGGGTTGGGGGGATGAAGAAGGGCGCCAGCAGCCGGACACCGGCTCAGTGCGCCGCCCACTGGATGCTGGACAGGTCGACGCCGGCCTGCACCATGTCCCACAGCGGGCTCATGGCGCGCAGGCGCTCGACCACTTCGCTGACCTGGGCGATGGCAAAGTCGATCTCGGCCTCGGTGGTGAAACGCCCCAGCGAGAAGCGCACCGAGCTGTGGGCCAGCTCGTCGCTGCGGCCCATGGCACGCAGCACGTAACTGGGCTCCAGGCTGGCCGAGGTGCAGGCCGAGCCCGAGGACACGGCCAGGTTCTTCACCCCCATCAGCAGCGATTCGCCCTCCACGTAGTTGAAGCTCACGTTCAGGTACTGGGGGGCGCGCTGTTGCGGGTGGCCGTTGAGCACCACCGAGTCCATCTTTGACAGGCCGGCCCACAGGCGCTCGCGCAGGGCCTCGATGCGGGTGTTGTCGGCCGCCATGGTCTCGCGGGCCAGCCAGAAGGCCTCGCCCATGCCCACGATCTGGTGCGTGGGCAGCGTGCCTGAACGCATGCCGCGTTCGTGGCCGCCGCCATGCATCTGCGCATCGATGCGGATGCGGGGCTTGCGGCGCACATACAAGGCGCCAATGCCCTTCGGGCCGTAGATCTTGTGGGCCGACAGCGACATCAGGTCGATGGGCAACTGTTCCAGGTCGATGGGCACCTTGCCGGCGGCCTGCGCCGCGTCCACATGGAAGATCACGCCGCGGGCGCGGCACATGGCGCCCAGCGTGGCCACGTCCTGGATCACGCCGGTCTCGTTGTTCACGAACATCACCGAGGCCAACACCGTGTCGGGGCGCAGCGCGGCCTCGAACACGGCGGGGTCGACCAGCCCGCTGTCCAGCACCGGTAGCACCGTCACTTCATAACCCTCGCGCTCCAGGTCGCGCAGACTGTCGAGCACGGCCTTGTGCTCTGTGGCCAGTGTCACCAGGTGGCGCCCGCGCCCCTTGTGGAAATGCGCGGCGCCCTTGAGGGCCAGGTTGTTGGATTCGGTGGCGCCCGAGGTCCAGACGATCTCGCGCGGATCGGCATTGATCAGCGAGCAGACCTGCTCACGGGCCAGCTCCACCGCCTCTTCGGCGGCCCAGCCGTAGGCATGCGAGCGGCTGGCCGGGTTGCCGAACAGATTCGTCAGGTAAGGCAGCATCCTGTTCAGCACCCTGCGGTCCACGGGTGTGGTGGCGGCGTAGTCGAGGTAGACCGGCTGGCCTTGGCCGGGCGGGGCTTTGTCTGCACGCGGATCGGTCATGTTGAGCTCCTGCTGTGTGAGTGGGTTGGCAGGCCTGTTTTGCAACTTCGGTGCCACGCGATTTCGTGTCGGCAAGCGTGCTTTTGCGACGTGGTTTGTCGTTTCTTTGTTGCCTCTTTGTTGTATTTGTGGGCGCGCCTTCCCTGGTCAGCCACAGGGCTTGTCGGGTTTGTCGCAATTGAACGGGGCGGGCGGCTGCGGTGGTTGCGGGCGCGCGAATGTCGTGGCACGCCATGCCCCATGGACAGTGCTGGCGCAACCGGGTCTTTACACAGGTGTCAGTCTCGCGATAGGTATATTTTTTGCATCTCTGCTTGCGGGTGGCGCTGCAAGCCCGGGCGCCACCCAAAGCTGGTGCAGGTGGTGTCTGAAATGGTGGCTGCCGCTGTCCCACAAGGACGCAGGCAGCGCAAACCCCGCGATGGCGCACGAGAACGAGGCCCTATGGTGAGCACACACGAATCTGAAGCCCGGCGAGAGCTGCACGCGATCTACGAGGTCAGCAAGACGCTGTCGACCTCGCTCGACATCGCCAAGACTTTTCGGGAAGCCCTCAACTACCTGCTGCACGCCTGCTCGTGGCGCCGCGCCTTTGTGCTGCTGGGCGAACCCGAGGGGCGCCTGCGGGGCCTGTGCTCGGTGGGGCTCACCCGCGAAGAGCAACAGCGCCTGCATTTTCAGTCGGGCGAAGGCATCGTGGGGCGGGTGTATGCCAGTGGCGTGCCGGCGGTGGTGCCCGACATCCGCAACGAGCCCCTGTTCCTGAACCGCACCGGCGGCGCCGATCAGTCGCTGGAGAGCTGCGTGGCCATGCTGGTCATGCCCATCCGAGCCGACCGGCGCACCATCGGCGTGGTGTCGGTCGACTGCCTCAACCCCGGGGCGCGTCGCGTGTTTTCCGAAGACCTGCACCTGCTCAAGATGGTGGCCACCATGATGGGTCAGGCTTTTCTGCTGCATCGCAGTGTGAGCGCCGCCCACGATTCGCTGCAAAACGAGGCGCGGCGCATGCACAAGGCCTTGAAGCCCGTGCAACTCAGCGACCAGGTGGTGGGCTCCTCGCCGCCCATGCTGGCCGTGTTCGCCCAGGTCGAACAGGTGGCCGCCGCCCGTACCACCGTGTTGCTGCGTGGCGAGAGCGGCACCGGCAAGGAGGTGATTGCGCGCGCCATCCACAACCTGTCGCCACGGCGCAACGAGGCTTTTGTCTGCGTCAACTGCGCCGCCCTGACCGAGTCGCTGCTGGAGAGCGAGCTGTTCGGCCATGAGAAGGGCGCCTTCACGGGCGCACAGGGCCAGCGCAAGGGGCGCTTCGAGATGGCCCACGGCGGCACCTTGTTTCTGGACGAGATCGGGGACATCTCGGCCTCGTTCCAGGCCAAGCTGCTGCGTGTGCTGCAAGAGCGCGTGTTCGAGCGTGTGGGGGGGGCCTCGCAGGTGAAGGTGGATGTGCGCCTGATCCTGGCCACCAACCGCAACCTGGAGCGCATGGTACAGGCCGGCGAGTTCCGCGCCGACCTGTACTACCGCATCAACGTCATCAGCATCCAGCTGCCGCCTTTGCGTGAGCGGCGTGGCGACATCCCGGCCATGGCCCAGCACTTTCTGGACCGCTTCAACCGCGAGAACGGGCGCCAGTCCCGCTTTGATGTGTCGGCCGTGCGCGTGCTGTCGAGCTGCTACTGGCCCGGCAATGTGCGCGAGCTGGAGAACTGCGTGGAGCGCACCGCCACCATGGCCGGCAATGGCGTGATCACTGACCTGGCCTTTCCGTGCCGCGAAAACCGCTGCCTGACCCAGGTGCTTCACCACATCGATCGCGAAGACGCCGTGCGCCCCGGCCGCCACGGGGTGATCCCGATCCATGAGGTGCCGCAGGGGCGTGCTGGCCAAGCTGCTGAGGCGGGCGCGGCGCTGCCAGCCCCTCCGTCGTTGCCGCCCGCAGCGGTGGATGCCTTGCCCGATGCCGCCGGCCACGCCGATCCCGATCCCGCCGAAGACGATGCTCTGGACGCCGAAGACGATGCGCTGCCCAGCCTGGTGGCCGGCCTGCCCGCCCCGGCCAACGCCGACGGCAAGCCCGAGGGCGAGCGCGAACGCCTGATCTGGGCCATGGAGCGCTGCGGCTGGGTGCAGGCCAAGGCGGCGCGGCTGCTCAAGATCTCGCCGCGGCAGATGGGCTATGCCTTGCGCAAGCATGGCATTGAAGTGCGCAAGTTCTGAACGGGGCGGCCCTGGCCCCTTGTTCTGGCTTTGTAGCCCCCTTGTCGTCCCTGTGTGCGCTTTGTCGCAAGCCTGACAAGCGCACCGCTCCCCTGTCCGGGCTGTCGTGACACCGACACCCTACAAAGATGACAAGCTGTTGATTTAAAAGAAGTTTTTGGGTGGCATGGATTTGGCTAAAGAAGCCTGAGGCCGCCACTCCGGGTGGCCAGGAAGGATCTCCATGCAATCCGCTTCCCCCGCCAGCAGCACCCCACCCGCCGTCGCCTTTGTGGGCATTGGACAGATCAAGCGCCTGGGCGACCCCCTGGACATCCCGGCCCCCTCGGGGGGCTGCAGCACCGAAGGCGGCGAGGGCAAGGCCAGCTGCGGCTCGTCCGGCGGCCCCGACGACATGCCGCCCGAGATCTGGGAGAAGGTCAAGAACCACCCCTGCTACTCCGAAGAGGCGCATCACCACTACGCCCGCATGCACGTGGCGGTGGCCCCGGCCTGCAACATCCAGTGCAATTACTGCAATCGCAAGTACGACTGCAGCAACGAGTCGCGCCCCGGCGTGGTCAGCCAGAAGCTCACGCCCGAGCAGGCCGTGAAGAAGGTGGTCACCGTGGCCAGCGAAATCCCGCAGATGACCGTGCTGGGCATTGCCGGCCCGGGCGACTCGCTGGCCAACCCCAAGAAGACCTTCGACACCTTCCGCATGCTGCAGGAGCAGGCCCCCGACATCAAGCTGTGCCTGTCCACCAACGGCCTGGCGCTGCCGGACCTGGTCGATGAGATCTGCCGCTACAACATCGACCACGTCACCATCACCATCAACATGGTCGACCCCGAGGTGGGGGCCAAGATCTACCCCTGGATCTTCTGGGACCACCGCCGCATCACCGGCATCGAGGCTGCCCGCATCCTGCACGAACGCCAAATGCTGGGGTTGGAGATGCTGACTGCACGTGGCGTGCTCACCAAGATCAACTCGGTGCTGATCCCCGGGGTGAACGACGAGCACCTGATCGAGGTGAACCGCGAGGTCAAGAAGCGCGGCGCCTTTCTGCACAACATCATGCCCCTGATCTCCGAGGCCGAGCACGGCACGGTGTTTGGCCTGACCGGTCAGCGCGGCCCCACCGCGCAAGAGCTCAAGGCCGTGCAGGACGCCTGTGCCGGCGGTGCCAACCTGATGCGCCACTGCCGCCAATGCCGCGCCGATGCGGTGGGCCTGCTGGGCGAAGACCGCAGCGAAGAGTTCACCCAGGACAAGATCGACCAGATGGAGGTGGTGTACGACCTGGACCGTCGCCGTAGCTATCAGGAGCAGGTCGAGATCGAGCGCCAGGCCCAGCACCAGGCCAAGCAGATGGCCCTGGCCGGCGCCAGCGCGTTGCCGGTGGACGACCTGAAGCTGCTGGTGGCGGTGGCCACCCAGGGTGGGGGCCGGGTGAACGAGCATTTTGGCCACGTCACCGAGTTCCAGATCTACGAGGTCTCGGCCCAGCAGACCCTGTTTGTGGGCCACCGCCGGGTGGACCTGTACTGCCAGGGCGGCTATGGCGACGACGAGCAGTTGCCCTCGGTGGTGCGTGCCATCAACGACTGCCATGCCGTGCTGGTGTCCAAGATCGGCGCCTGCCCGCGCGATGAGCTGTCGGTGGCCGGCATCGAGCCGGTGGACGCCTACGCGGGCGAGTTCATCGAGAAGGCCGTGCTCGAGTGGTTCAACGACTACCGCAGCCGCGTGGCCAGCGGCGCCCTGGTGCACCAGCACCGCGGCGATGCGCAGATCCGCCAAGGGGCCTTCACCGGCGCGCAGCAGGCGGCCTGAAGCCAGCGAGCCTTGCCCTGGCATCACCCTGGCACCCTCTTTTTCAACCCCACTTTCACCCCAGCAAAGGAGCGCCATCATGGCTTTGAAGATCATCGGTTCCACCTGCACCGGCTGCTCGGCCTGCGAGCCTGAATGCCCCAACGTCGCGATCCGCGAAAAAGGCGGCACCTATGTCATCGACCCCAAGAAGTGCACCGAATGCGAAGGGCAGTTTGACTCGCCCCAGTGCGTGGCGGTGTGCCCCGTCGACGGCTGCATCGTGAAGGCCTGACATGCTGCCCAACCTTCAAATCACTGCCGCCGCCGACAAATTCATGCGGCGCATCGTCCGCTTCTCGGGCCTGCCCGAGGGCGCTGGCTTTCGGCTGTTGGTCAGCGAAGGCGGCTGCTCGGGCTACAACGCCGAGTTCAGCGCCGAGCCCGCCCCGCGTGAAGGCGAGCAGACCCTGGAACACCAGGGTCTCAAGATCTTCCTGCCGGCCGAAAGCCGCCTGCTGCTCGATGGCGTGACCATGGACTTTGCCGACACCCCGACCAAGTCCGGCCTCACCTTCGTCAACCCCAAGCAGTCGGCCTGTGCCTGCAGCAGCAGCGCCGAGGCTGCGCCCCCCGGCGTGGCGCGCATCGAGATCGGCTCGATCAGCCGCGGCCGCCCGGCCAGCCTGCTGTCCTGACGCAGGGCCCGCGCCATGAGCTTCGCCTCCCTGGCTTTCGACGAACAGGCGCTGGCGGCCTTTGCCGACAGCGTGGTGGGCGCCGGCCTGGGGCCCGAGGCCTTGGCCCTGATCGAACAGGCGGGCCAGTTGCGCGAGCAACCCGAGGCGGCCCTGCGCTGTCTGCAACAGGCCCGGTGCCTGGCGCCGCGTCACCCGGTACCGGTGATTGCCGTGTACCGCTTCCATTTCTATGCGCATGAGCTGGCGCTGGCCCGTGCCGCCGGCGAAGACGCGCTGGCCCTGGCCCGCTATGCGCTGGGCCCTGATTTCGGTGACGAGCCACCCAGCGACGAGGCCACCCGCCACGACGCTGCGGTGCGTTTCTACCTGTTCACGCTCAAGGGCCTGGCCTACCTCAACCTGCGCCTGGGTGACTGGCCCCAGGCCTGGCTGATGCTGGGCGAGCTGCGCCGGCTGGACCCGCAAGACCGTGTCGGCGGCTCGCTGCTGTTGCAGGTGCTGGAGCGCCGCGAGGCCGGCGAAGACCCCGACACCCCGCTGTGGCAGGAAGGTGATCCCGTACGCGGCTGGAGGCCCCGGTCATGAGCACGCGCCCGGATGTCCACGCCCGCGATGCTGCCGAATCCGACATTCCGGCACGGCACTGGTCGGGTGCTGCACTGGACTGCAGCACCTGCGCGCAGCACGCTCTGCTGCAGCGGCCTCCGGGCCAGGGCTGCCAGCCCGGCCACGCCTGCCTGCACGATGCCTACGCCCGGCGCATCAGCCGCTTTCTGAGCTGGCACCCCGGGCTGGCCGATGCCCAGTTGCAGCACCCGTATTTCGAGGTGCGCGCGATCGCAGTGCGCCATGCCAGCGTGTTCCGCCTGCCGGCCTTGCTGCGCGACCCCGACGAAACCGTGCGCATGCAGGTGGTGCAAAGGCTGCCGATCGCTCAGTTGCTGGCCCACCTGCACCTGCTGGCACAGGACCCGCACCGCGAGGTGCGCCTGCGTGTGGCCCAGCGACTCGACCCGGCGCGGCTGGGCCCGCTGGTGTGCGATCCCGACTATGGCGTGCGCGAATGCGTAGCGGCCCGCCTGCCCTTGCCCCTGCTGAGCACCCTGGCAAGCGACCCTGACAGGGCGGTGCGCCTGCGCGTGGCGCAGCGGCTCGAGATGCCTGCGCTGCTGGCCCTGGCCGACGACCCCGAAGGCGAGGTGCGGCGCGCCGTGGCCCAGCGCCTGCCCGCCGCCTTGCTGCCCACGTTGCTGGGTGACCCCGACTGGCGCGTGCGCTGGGAGGTGGCCCAGCGTGCCGTCCCCGCCGCCTTGGGCCCCTTGCTGCATGACGACGACCCCGAGGTGCGTGCGGCCGCCCGCCAGCGCCTGCCCCTGGCCTCGGTCCCCCAGGCTGTCCCCTCCAAGCATCGGAGCAATGCCCATGGCTGACATCAATCGTGACGATGACCTGATCGAGATCGCCTCGCCCCCGCGCTTCGGCTTTGGCGAGCGGGTGGTGGCGCGTTCGGTGGTGCGCAACGACGGCACTTACAACGGCTTGGACATCGGCGCCGTGCTGGTGCAGCGCGGCGAGATCGGCTACGTCACCCAGATCAACACCTTTTTGCAGCAGTTCTACATCTATGCCGTCGATTTTGTCGACTCGGGCCATCGGGTCGGCATGCGGGCCAAGGAACTGTGCACCCTGGACCACCTGCCCGACGAGGTGTTGCAGCAACTGGGCGACAAGGCTCAGGCGCTGAACCACCTGGGCTTGCCACCCGCCCCCAAGGAGGACCTGCCATGACCGCCCCTCAACTGCCGATCGAAGCCCGCAGCGCCGTGTATGCCTGGGGCCAGCGCGTGATTGCGCTGGACGACCTGGTCAACGATGGCAGCCACCCCGAGTGCGCCCCCGATGCCCTGCTGGCGCCACGCGGCAGCGTGGGCGAGGTGGTCAACATCGGCCATGCCGTCGAGCTCAACGAGCCTGTCTACCTGGTGCAGTTTGCCCAAGCCGTGGTTGGCTGCCTGGAGGTCGAGCTGGCCCCGGCCCCGGCTGGCCTGCTGCCCGAGACCGACGAGGTGCAGGCATGAACGGGCGTTGCGTGGGCGGCGCCCAGGTGCGCCCCCTGCGGCCGCTGCGGCAGACGCGCCAGATGCTGCGCGCCCTTCAGGCGCGCCGGCGTGAGATGCCCTCGGGCGTGGCTGCCCAGCCCGGCACCTCGGCAGACAGCCGCGTGATGGACCTGCTGATCCGGCAGGTGCAGCGCGTGCTGGGCGAGCGCAGCCGCTACCGCTACGTGAAGCCGCGGGTGCTGCGCGAAGGCGAGGGGGTGCGCATCGAAAGCCCCTGCTGCTCGCGCAACATCGACCGCAGCGGCGGCGTGATCGACATCGCCTTGCTGCAGCCCGGCACCTCGCGCGGGAGCCGGGGCTGGACCCTGTTTGCCCGCGACCACGCAGCCGGCTGCTGGGCTGCACAGGCCGAAGACGAGGCGCTGCAACCCCTGCTGGCGCTGCTGTGCCAGGACCCGCAGCGGGTCTTCTGGCCTTGAACGGTGCTGCCACCCCAGTCTGAATCCCCCATGATCTACCTCGACCACAACGCCACCACCGCGCCCAGCCACGCCGTGCTGCAGGCCATGGCGCAGGCCATGGCGCAGCACTGGGCCAATGCCTCGTCGCAACACGCGCCAGGGCAGGAGGCCCGCCGCTGCCTGGCCCAGGCGCGCCAGCAGTCGGCCCAGGCCCTGGGCTGCAAGCCGGCCGAGTTGGTGTTCACCAGTGGTGCGACCGAGTCCAACCAACTGGCCGTGCGCGGCCTGCTGGCCGGGGCGCCGCTGGGGCGCCGGCGCGTGCTGTTCAGCCAGGTGGAGCACAGCGCCCACTTGGCCCTGGCCCGCAGCCTGGTGACCCAGGGGGTGTCGGTGGGCTGGCTGCCGGTGCGGCCCGACGGGGCGCTCGACCTGCGGGCCGCTGCCGAGCTGATCAACCCCGAGGTCGCCCTGGTGTCGCTCATGGCCGCCAACAACGAGACCGGCGTGCTGATGCCGCTGGCCGAGGTGGTCGCGCTGACGCGCCAGGCCGGTGCGCTGCTGCACACCGACGCCACGCAGTGGCTGGGCAAGCTGCCCTTCCGGTTTGACGACTGCGCGGCCGACGCGGTCAGCTTCTCGGCCCACAAGTTCCATGGCCCCAAGGGCGTGGGTGGCCTGCTGCTGCGCCAGGGCCTGGCCTTTCATTCGCCCGTGCCGGGCAGCCAGGAGCGCGGTCGCCGCGGGGGGACTGAGAACCTGCCCGCCATCGTCGGCCTGGCCACGGCCCTGAGCTCATTGGGCGACGCGGGCGCCGTGAACGCAGAAGCCCGGCGCCAGGCCGCCCTGCGCGATGCACTGGAGCAGGGCCTGGCCCAGGCCTTGCCCGCGCTGCAGGTGTGGGGCCAGGGCCAGGCCCGGCTGCCGGGCACCAGCTATTGGCGTGTGGGCCAACTGGCGGCCGACACGGTGCTGCAGCGCCTGGCGCGTCTCGGTGTGGCGGCCTCATCGGGCGCGGCCTGCTCCTCAGGCGGCAGCCAGCCTTCGCATGTGTTGTCGGCCATGGGCGTGCCCCGCGAGCACGCGCTGGCGGCGGTGCGCCTGTCGCTGGGCCGTGACAGCACGGCCGACGATGTGAGCGCCGTGCTGCAAGGCCTGCCGCCCCTGCTGGCGCCGCTGCTGCACGAAGCCCAGGCCTGTCACTGAAGCTCACGACTGAGCCCCCTTTTTTCCAACCCCGAACCCAACGAGAGGCTCCCCATGAAAGTCATGATCCGAAAAGACAGCAAAGGCCAGCTCAGTGCCTACGTGCCCAAGAAGGACCTGGAGGAGCCCATCGTCTCGATGGTCGAGCCCGGCATGTGGGGGGGGCTGGTCACCCTGGGCAATGGCTGGCAGCTTGACTTGCCGGCCATGGCGCCCGACACGCCGTTGCCCATCACGGTCGAGGCCCGTCGCATCGCGGTCGCCGAGTGATCTTCAGCCGATCACCCGCCGAATCCGTCCTGATCCCTGCCACCCCAGGAGCCCCCCATGAGTCTGATGCCCGAACACCTGCACGAAGCCAGCCAGCTGGTGGGTGCCGCCTCCAGCCTGCGTGATGCCGCCGCGCTGTGGCGCGCCCACCACCCCGAGATCCGAGCCCTGGTGGTGGACGCCTTCGACATGCGCGACGAAGCCCCCACCCTGATCCTGGGCGCACGCCGCGTCTACCTGGCCGCCAGCGACGGCCATTGCTGGCAGGTCACGCAGGAGCCGGCCCAGGCCTCGGCGCTGATCCTGACCGAGGGCTGAGCATGCAGACCGACACCATCGCCCTGTTCGAGCCCGAGGCTGGCCCGCAGGAGAGCGCACTGATCCAGGCCGTGCTCGATTCGGGCCGCTGGAGCGACGGCCCCATGCTGGAGGCCTTTGAGCAGGCCTTTGCCGGCTGGGTAGGCCGCGCCCATGCCGTGGGCGTGGCCAGCGGCACCCTGGGCACCTGGATGGCCCTGCGCGCCCTGGGCATCGGGCCCGGCGATGAGGTGGTGTGCGCGGCCCACACCTGGCACCAGGTGGCCCAGTCCATCACGCTGTGCGGTGCCACCCCGGTGTTCGCCGACATCGACTACTGGAGTGGCTGCCTGAGCGCCGACAAGGCCGCCCTGCGCATCGGCCCGCGCACCCGGGCCCTGCTGGCCGGCAACACGAACGGCCACCCGGCCGCCTGGGGGCCGCTGCGGGCCCTGGCCCAGGCCCACGGCCTGGCACTGATCGAAGACAGCACCGAGGCGCTGGGCTCGCGTTACGGCGGCCAGACCGTGGGCAGCTTTGGCGATCTGGCGGTGTTCGACTTCTCGTCCCCGTTGGCCCTGTGCACGGGCGAGGGCGGCATGGTGGTGACCGACGACGAGTCACTGGCCCACGAGCTGCGCTACCTGCGCCAGCGCCGCCTGAGCGACCGGCATTCGGTGTCGGTGGGCTCGCGTGTGCCCCTGCAGGCCGGCCTCAGCGAACTGAGCGCCGCCCTGGGCCTGGCCCAACTGGCCTCGCTGGACGAGCGCCTGCAGCAACGCAAGCAGGTCGAGGCCTGGTACCACGAGCAGATGCAAAGCTTTGAAGGCATCAAGCCCCCTTATCTGGGAGAGGACGTGGACGAGGTGCACTGGATGCTCTATGTGGTGCACCTGGGCAAGCGCTTCACCGCCAGCGCCCGCACCCAGATGATCGACGACCTGCGGGCCTGCGGCATCGAAAGTGCCGCCTACAGCCACCCTTTGCACCAGCAGTTCTTCTATATGAACGCCGGCGACACCATCGGCCGCAAGCGCGGTTTGCTGCCCGACACCGAGCGCATCGGCGACCGCGCCCTGGCCCTGCCGCTGCATGGCGGCCTGGGGCCGCAGCACATCCAGTACATCGTCAAGACCCTCAAGGACACCGCCACCAATGTCGGTGCCGGGGCCGCCATCTACCTGTGAAAGCCGCCCATGAACACACCTTTGATGGCCACCCTGGCCGAGCAGTTTGACAAGGGCCTGATCGTGCCCTATCTCGGCCCGGGCATGCTGGCCCTGTGCCCCGAGGCCCCGGTGCCGGCCACGCCGCTGGCCCTGGCCGAGCTGATGACCTCGCAGGTCAGCGTGCCGCACAAGATCCGCAAGCGGCTGACCCAGGCGGCGCAGTTCATCGAAAACTTCAAGCACCGCAAATCGGTGGTGCACCTGATGAATCAGGCCTTTGCCGCGCCCACCAAGCCCTCGGCCCTGCACCTGGCCCTGGCCCGCAGCCATGTGGGCCTGCTGGTGGACGCCTGGTACGACGACACCCTGGCCACCGCACTGGCCCAGGTGCGGCCTGAGGGCGGCTGGCTGCAGCTGCAGGGCCTGTCGCAATCGGAGCATTTCGGCCACTGGACCGGTGCCTATGCCGCCAACGGCGAATTCCTGCCCCAGGCCCCGGGCGGCGCGCAGCCCATTCTCTACAAGCCCATCGGGGCCCATGCGCCGGCTGGCAACTACCTGGTGTCTGACAGCGACTATGTCGAGGTGCTGACCGAGATCGACATCCAGACCCCCATCCCGGCGGCTGTGCAGGCCTGGCGCAGCGGGCGGCATTTTCTGTTTCTGGGCTGCCGCTTCGACGACCAGCTCACGCGCAGCTTCGCGCGCCAGATCATGAAGCGCTCCAGCGCCCAGCACTGGGCCGTGCTGCCCGACGAACCCACGCGCATGGAGGCGCGCTTTCTGCAGGAGCAGGGCATCACCCGCATCGCCCAGCCGCTGGCCAGCTTTGCCGCCGGCCTGGTGGTGGCCCTGCAGGACACCGCCACCGCCTGAGCGCCTCGACCCCGGTTGCCCCGTCACCCATTTCCTCAACCAGAACCAGCCTTGAGCTGACTACCACCATGACCGCACTGACCGTCCTGCCCTCGGGCAAAACCTACGAAGCCACTGCCGGCAGCACCCTGCTGCAGGCCCTGCTTGCCGTTGGCGAGGTGATCGCCAGCAAATGCGATGGGCAGGCCAAATGTGGCGCCTGCCATGTGTTCATCCAGGAGGGGCGCAAGGGCCTGTCCAAGATCCAGAAGCTCGAAAACGAGAAGCTCGACGCCCTGGTGGGCGTCAGCTCCAAGTCGCGCCTGGCCTGCCAGGTGGTGCTGGGCACGGAGCCTGCCACCGTCGAGCTGCTCAGCTTCGTCTGAGGCGGCTGGTGAGCACCCCCGGCCCGGCCCAGCCGGGCCCCACCTCGCAGCCTTCGTCCACCCGGCGCGAGATCGATCTCTCGGGCCCTTCGCCCTGGGCCACCGGGGCCTTGCTGGGCCTGGTCGAGCAGGCTGCCCATGGCGTGCTGGTGCTGTGTGAAGGCCTGGCCCGCGATGAACTGCTGGGTTCGCGTCTGACGCGGGCCGAAGTGCTCAGGCACCTGCTCACGCTGGCCGTGTCAGCCACTCAGCTGGATGCCGCGGTGCAGGCCGTCATGCCCGAGTTGGATTGGGCCGGCTGGGCCGCCCTGGCCCCGCGCCTGCGCGCTCCCGCCGGCCCCGAATTGGACGAGGCGCTGTGGTTCGCTGTCGAGTCGCTGGTGCCCGCCACCTTGCTGTGGCTGCGCTTTTACCGCCAACAACAGCCGCGGTGGTTTCGCATCGGGCTGTGAGGGCAACGCTCGGTGGGAGGGTGACTCAGAGGGGGACCCGCGAACCTGTGCTTGTTTTGACGGGCCATGCCTGGGGCCCCAAATCTTCCTCAGCCTCTGCAAGAGAACCACAGGCACAGTTGGCTGGGCAATTACTGGGTCGGACGCGAGGGGGCTTGAGCGGCCTTTTCCGTTTGGGCCGATCCCTGCCCAACGGATTCTGAAACCAAGGCTGCGGTGGTGGTGGCAGACCGACCGTCGATGCTGGATTTCACAACCCATGAGACGGCGCCAGCTGTTGCCAAGCCAATGGCGATCATTGTCGACACAATCCAGCGTAGATTGACGGATGACTCTTTGTGCATCTCAGTGCGCAGGCGCTCCACATTCAGGCCTGCTTCACCCACTGCCTTGTTGATGTCTGAACGCAGTGTCTGAAAGGTTTCACCCTGGTGGGCGATCATGACTTTGATCTCGGCACGGAATTCGGCTTCCGCCTGCTTGGCAGCCAGCAAGTCTTTATCGACCTGCAGCCGAGCGTTTTGGAACTGAAGGGCAATCTCTTCGCGAGAATGGGATGTCATGGTCTCACCAGTATAGGGGCCAGCTTGCTTTTGTACTTCACCCAGTGGCATGCGGATTTCAGTGAAATCTATCGCTGTTTCGTCAAAGCCCTGCTCAAGTTGCCGGACATGGGGGGGCAAGCTGGTCGCCGACGAATAGACCAGATGAACGGATCCTTCGGGGCCCACACCAAACGCAGAGTCAAACTGAATTTTTTCAGTGGGCTTGATCTGCGAATGGGACGTAGCCATCTGCAAAAACCGCTGAAAGCTGGGGTCGAAGGTCACCTCAACCGTTGCCGGCATGGGGCTGGCCCTTCGCGGTACCCGCTGGCACGGCTGTGGCTGCCCTGGGTTCCAGGGATTCCACAGTCTTCACCATGTGTTCAAAAAAACTCTTCGACATCTGAACAGTCGTTCGGATCAGCTTCTGTTCTCTCGCACTGTGGCGCTCTCCTGAGATCACAGGCACAAGCATCGAGTCGATGAAGGTCAGGAGGTACAGGACCTCGCCCGTTGAGGTAACGCCTCTCGTGACCGAATATTGGCTGGGTTGGTGCACCACGTAGTCGTCAGCAAATTCGGGGTCGCTCGTGTGGGGATCCGTTGTTGTTCGCATGCTGCCTCCTTCTGCGTACTTTTGGTTTCATGGCCTGATGTACCCCTTGACGGCTCAATCTCTCTGAGTACGGCACACCATCCCTCTTCACCAGCACCGGCGGCGCACTTTCGGTGAGAGGAACCGGGAGCAGGCCCAGCCAGGTGGTCAACCGGGTCATGACCTCATCCCTACCTGGCTCTGAAGAGCTGGTCTGGCTGGGCCGCCCGTTTCTGTGGAGTAGAGGAAGCCGTATCAGGCCTGATTTGGCAAGCGCCATTCTTGCAGCTGACCGGGCCTCTATCCGTTACCAAGTTTTGCTGAGTGATGCTTGAACCATCGCTGTTGAACGGGGCTTGAAGGAAGGCGGAACCCAACGTCGGGCGACGGCAGGCATGGCCTGCCTCGGAATCAGGGAGCGTTCAATGTCTCAAACACTTACCTCAGCCCAGCTTGCCGCGCTCGGCCTTCGAGAAGTTGCTCAGATGACCTTCGCGAGCGGCCTGGCGGCGTGCCGAGGCGATGATGGCCTTGCTCTGGCCTGGTGGCACCGGGGCGCTGATCTGGCGCTCCAGGCTGCTGCTGCCACATTGGGGGCAGGTGGGGGCGCTGCCGGCACGCACCAGGGCTTCAAAGCGGTGGCCGCAGGCCGGGCAGTGGTAGTCATAAAGAGGCATGGCAGGGGTCCTTGCGTGGTGGGGGCATCAGGCGGCGAGCGGCGGTGAGCTGGCGCAGCGGCCAGGCTCGAGGCCCGGTGGTGGGGGCGAATCGGTGTGAGAAGGCGCATGGGCATGGGCACAGCCCTCCAGCCCGGTGGGGCCAGACAGCGTGGCGAGACTGGGGCCCAGGCCCACCCAGGCGTGCACGGCCTCGGTCACAAAGCCCAGGTGGTGCTGGGTGCCGCACTGCATCAATGGGCGGCGTATCAGCAAGGGTTCTGCCAGCAGGCAGGCCAGGGCCTCGTCGCCGTTCAGGGTGTCGGGGTCGAGCAGGCCCTGGCGGATGCGGGGCGCCGCGCGGTTGAACCAGTCGGGCACGGGCTGGCCGTGCAGAAAGGGCAGCAAGGTGTCGGGGGTCCAGGCGGTGCGCAGCAGGTCGCGCACCTCCAGGGTATGGCCCGCAGCGCGCAGTGCGGCCTTCTGCCGGGCGTTGCCACCGCAGCCGGGCTTTTCGTAGAAGACGATGTGGCTCATGCGGGCTCCTCCGGGGGCCGGGGGTGGGCTTGCGCCCAGGCCGCGTGGCCGCCCACCAGGTCACACACGTCCACATAGCCGAAGTCGGCAAACATCTGGGCCCAGGTCTGGCTGGCGTGGCCGTGATGGCAGTAGATCAGGATGGGGCGCTTGCGATCGGTCTGCAGCAGCAGCGCGTCCTGGTTGTGCGGGCCCAGGCGCACCGAGCCGGCCCAGCCATCGCGCTGATGGCTGCCCGGGTCGCGTGCATCCAGCACCAGGGCGTGGGGCCGGCTGGCGCACCAGCGCTCCAGCTCGGCCAGCGTGAGCCGGCGGAAGAGGCGGGGGCCGCGCATGGCGCCGTCGCTCAGACCGGGCGGTTTTCGTTGGGGTTGCGCACCGGCCCCATCAGGCTCAGGCCTTCGGCGTAGGTGATGGTGTCAAAGGTCACGTCGTACTTGAGCGCCGCATCGGCCACGGCATCGAGCTTGCCGGCCGTGTCTTTCTTCTTGAGCTCGCTCTTCTCCAGGTACAGCAGGTCGAGCAGTTCGTTGTAGACGGTCGACTCGTCGATGGGCAGCACATAGAACAGCGCGCCGCGGTAGGGCACCTGGTACTTTTTCGACAGGTCGATGTTGTTGCAGAACAAAAAGTACTTGCCGCCGGCGCTCAGGCTGTCGCCCAGCACCTCGGCCACGTCTTTCAGGTGCTCGAAGCTCAACAGGTAGCCGGCGAAGAAAGGCAGGTGGGCCTCCCCCACCTGGGCGATGGCCATCACCTGGTCGCAGGTCAGTTCGGGGGGGCGGGCCTCGTCGGCCAGCTTGGCGGCAAAGCGCAGCGCCAGCTCGCCCCGGAAGCCGACCCGACCGGGCTTGGCCGTGGGCGCCTTGAGCACGGGGTTCAGCAGTCGGCCATCGGCATCGAGCGGGCCCAGGGCCGTGTCTTCAATGGGTTTGCGCACCAGGGTTTCAGTCATGGTCAGTCCTTGGAAGGGTGGAGGAAACAGGGGGGCCGGCCGCGCGGTTGCGCAGGTGGTCGGCGGTCTTTGAAAAGGCCTGCATCAGCGCGTGGCGCAGGCCTGGGGGTACCTCGATGGCGAACAGGGCGGCCTGCATGCAATGCAGCCAGGCATCGCGCTCGGCGTCGCCAATGGCAAAGGGCTGGTGGCGCATGCGCAGGCGGGGGTGGCCGCGCTGCGCGCTGTAGTCACGCGGGCCACCCAGCCATTCACACAGATAGCTCACCAGCACGGCCTTCACCGGGCCCAGGTCAGCAGGGTGCATGGCGCGAATCGCCTGCGCCTCAGGGCGCTGGTCCATCTGCGCATAGAAGGCCTCGACCAGGGCCTGTACCCGGGTCAGGCCACCCAGTTGCTCATAGTGCGACACCTGGGGTGACACGGGCGCGGCCACGGGCACCGATGCCGTCATCAGGTCGGTGGGGGCCGTGGGTTGGGGCTGCGTGCTCATGCCCCTCTTTCTGCAATGACCGTACCAGGCCAGGCGCGCACGCAGGCGGCCACCAAACGCGACAAAACAGCCCCTGCGGGGCGCCCGCATCCGCGGGGCGGGGCTGGCCGGGACCGGATTGTCGCAAACGGAACAAAGCGCTGCAGCCGGCCGGACAAAGCGCCCGCCAAGGCTGTCGCAAGCCGACATGTTGGCGTCGTTTTGTCGCAAACAGCGCGCTGATCGGGCCGAAACACGGTGATTTCGGCATGGCACAGAAGGTGCAAAGAACCAGTGCGCGGACACAAGTCCGGCCCAACGTGACCCGATAGAAGAAGACCAACAGGCACGCCAGGCTGACATGGTCGCGAGTTCGCTACCTTGGTTCTCAACCCTTCCTGAATGGAGTACTGCAATGGCTAAACTTCGGCAAATCGCCTTCTACGGCAAAGGCGGCATCGGCAAATCCACCACCTCCCAGAATACGCTGGCCGCGCTGACCGAACTCGGTCAGAAGATCCTCATCGTCGGCTGCGACCCCAAGGCCGACTCGACCCGCCTGATCCTGCACGCCAAGGCCCAGGACACCATCCTGTCGTTGGCCGCCGAAGCCGGCTCGGTGGAGGACCTGGAGCTTGAGGACGTGATGAAGATCGGCTACAAGGACATCCGTTGCGTCGAATCCGGCGGCCCGGAGCCCGGAGTGGGCTGCGCCGGCCGCGGCGTGATCACCTCGATCAACTTCCTTGAAGAAAACGGCGCCTACGACGGTGTCGACTACGTCTCTTACGACGTGCTGGGCGACGTGGTGTGCGGCGGCTTCGCCATGCCCATCCGCGAAAACAAGGCGCAAGAGATCTACATCGTCATGTCGGGCGAGATGATGGCCATGTACGCGGCCAACAACATCTCCAAGGGCATCTTGAAGTACGCCAATTCGGGCGGCGTGCGCCTGGGTGGCCTGGTGTGCAACGAGCGCCAGACGGACAAGGAACTGGAGCTGGCCGAATCGCTGGCCAAGATGCTGGGCTCGCGCCTGATCCACTTCGTGCCGCGCGACAACATCGTGCAGCACGCCGAGCTGCGCCGCATGACCGTGATCGAGTACGCCCCGGACTCCAAGCAGGCCGAAGAGTACCGCCAGCTGGCCACCAAGGTGCACAACAACGCCGGCAACGGCACCATCCCCACCCCCATCACCATGGACCAGCTGGAAGACCTGCTGATGGAGCACGGGATCATGAAGCAGATCGACGAGTCGCAAGTCGGCAAGTCGGCCGTGGCCGCCTGAAGGGCCCCCGGGCGCGGGGCGCAGGGCCCCACCACACGAGGGCCTGCCCCCGCGCCCGACTCTCACTGACAACTATCTAACCGGAGCTCTCCATGACCGCCACCGTTGAAGAACGCAAGGCCGCGAACAAGGCCCTGATCGATGAAGTGCTGAAGGCCTACCCTGAAAAGATGGCCAAGCGGCGCGCCAAGCACCTGGGCACCTTCGAGGACGGCAAGCCCGATTGCGGGGTCAAGTCCAACATCAAATCCTTGCCCGGCGTCATGACGATCCGGGGTTGTGCCTACGCGGGCTCCAAGGGCGTGGTGTGGGGCCCCATCAAGGACATGGTCCACATCAGCCACGGCCCGGTGGGCTGCGGCCAGTACTCGTGGGCTGCTCGCCGCAACTACTACATCGGCACCACCGGCATCGACACCTTTGTGACGATGCAGTTCACCTCGGACTTCCAGGAAAAAGACATCGTCTTCGGCGGTGACAAGAAGCTCGACAAGATCATTGACGAGATCCAGGAACTGTTCCCGCTCAACAAAGGCATCTCGATCCAGTCCGAGTGCCCGATCGGCCTGATCGGCGACGACATCGAAGCCGTCTCCAAGAAGAAGGCCAAGCAGTACGAAGGTCACACCATCGTGCCCGTGCGTTGCGAAGGCTTTCGCGGCGTGAGCCAGTCGCTGGGCCACCACCTGGCCAACGACGCGATCCGGGACTGGGTGTTCGACAAGGTCGACCCCAACAAGCGCCCCGATTTCGTCTCCACCCCTTACGACGTGGCCATCATCGGCGACTACAACATCGGTGGCGACGCCTGGGCCAGCCGCATCCTGCTCGAAGAGATGGGCCTTCGCGTGATCGCGCAATGGTCGGGCGACGGCACCATCGCCGAGCTGGAGAACACCCCCAAGGCCAAGCTCAACGTGCTGCACTGCTACCGTTCGATGAACTACATCAGCCGGCACATGGAAGAAAAGTACGGTATCCCATGGGTGGAGTACAACTTCTTCGGCCCTTCGATGATCGAGAAGAGCCTGCGCGAGATCGCCAGCCACTTCGACGACACCATCAAGGCCAATGCCGAAAAACTGATCGCCCGCTACCGCCCGTTGATGGACGCGGTGATCGCCAAGTACAAGCCCCGCCTGGAAGGCAAGAAGGTCATGCTGTTCGTGGGCGGCCTGCGCCCGCGCCACGTGATCGGCGCCTACGAAGACCTGGGCATGGAAGTGGTGGGCACGGGCTACGAGTTCGGCCACAACGACGACTACCAGCGCACCACTCACTACGTCAAAGACGGCACGCTGATCTATGACGACGTGACAGGCTACGAGTTCGAGAAGTTCGTCGAGCAGGTCAAGCCCGACCTGGTTGGCTCGGGCATCAAGGAAAAGTACGTGTTCCAGAAAATGGGCGTGCCCTTCCGGCAGATGCACAGCTGGGACTACTCGGGCCCATACCACGGCTATGACGGCTTCGCGATTTTTGCGCGCGACATGGACATGGCCATCTCCAGCCCGATCTGGGGCCTGACCCAGGCGCCCTGGAAAAAGGCCGCCTGATCCCATCAGCCACCGCCAGCTTTCGCCAGCGCCCCGGGTGCCCCGCGCCCGGGGCCCCCTGAACCCTCTCTCGTTTACCGGAGCCCGTCATGCCCCAATCCGCCGACAAGATCCTCGACCACGAATTGCTGTTCCGTGAGCCCGAGTACCAGGAAATCTTCCGAACCAAGAAAGAGAACTTCGAGTTCAACCACTCCGACGACACCGTCAAACAGGTCATCGAGTGGACCAAGACCGAAGACTACAAGCAAAAAAACTTTGCCCGCGACTCACTGACCGTGAACCCGGCCAAGGCCTGCCAGCCGCTGGGCGCCGTGTACGTGGCCAACGGCTTTCACAAGACCTTGAGCTTTGTGCACGGCAGCCAGGGCTGCGTGGCCTACTACCGATCGCACTTCTCGCGCCACTTCAAGGAGCCCACCTCGTGCGTGAGCTCGTCGATGACCGAAGACGCCGCCGTCTTCGGGGGCCTGAACAACATGATCGACGGCCTGGCCAACGCCTACAACCTGTACAAGCCCGAGATGATTGCGGTGTCCACCACCTGCATGGCCGAAGTGATCGGCGATGACCTGGACGCCTTCATCAAGAACAGCAAACAAAAGGGCAGCGTCCCCGAGGCCTACGACGTGCCTTTTGCCCACACACCGGCCTTTGTGGGCAGCCACATCACCGGCTACGACAATGCCTTGCTGGGCATCCTCAAGCACTTCTGGGACGGCAAGGCCGGCACCACCGCGCCACTGACCCGCGTGCCCGATGAGAGCATCAACTTCATCGGTGGCTTTGACGGCTTTGTGGTCGGCAACATGAAAGAGATCCGCCGCATCTTCAGCCTGTTCGGCGTGCAGGTGAACGTGCTGTGCGACCCCTCGGGCAACTGGAACACCCCCACCGATGGTGAGTTCCGGATGTACGAAGGCGGCACCACCAAGGAAGAGGTGGAGCGTGCCCTGCACGCCAAGGCCACCATCGTGTTCCAGGAGTTCTGCAGCGAGAAGACCAGCAAGTTCATCAAGGAACACGGCCAGGAAGTGGTGGTGCTGAACGCCCCGGTGGGCGTGGCCGGTACCGATGCCTTCCTGCTGGCCATCTCGCGCCTCACGGGCAAGCCGGTGCCGGCCGAGCTGGAGCTGGAGCGCGGCCAGTTGGTCGATGCCATGGCCGACAGCCAGGCCCACTTGCACGGCAAACGCTACGCCCTGTACGGCGACCCTGACCAGATGCTGGGCTACACCCAGTTTCTGTTGGAGCTGGGCGCCGAGCCGGCCCATGTGGTGGCCACCAACGGCAACGAAGAATGGGCCCGGCGGGTGCAGGCCTTGTTCGACGCCTCGCCCTACGGTGCCGGCTGCAAGGCCTACCCCAAGCGCGACCTGTGGCACCTGCGCTCGCTGCTGTTCACGGAGCCGGTGGATTTTCTGATCGGCAACACCTACGGCAAGTACCTGGAGCGCGACACCGGCACCCCGCTGGTCCGCATGGTGTTCCCGATCTTTGACCGCCACCACTACCACCGCTACCCCACCTGGGGCTATGACGGCGGCCTGCGCGTGCTGGTGACCCTGCTCGACGAGTTCTTCGAAACCCTGGACGCCAACACCAACGTGGCCTCCAAGACCGACTACTCGTTCGACATCATCCGCTGATGTGCACGGCGGGCCACCTTGTGCCAGGTGGCCCGTTTCGCACCGGCTGGGCAGGGCCGGTGCCCACTGGCCGAGCCCGGACCGTTGTCCCTTCGCGCAGAGGAGTCATCGCCATGAATGCCCCCATCACCCATGTGAAGACCACCCTGGACGGGCGCCGCGTCGAGGTCATCGACGGGCAGCTGTGTCTGGGCGGTGTGCCCGAGACCACCGTGCTGGTGCCCTTGAGTGAGCACCCCAACCGCCAGGCCATTGCCCGCGTCATGCCCGATGCGGCCTATGTGGCCGGCCGGCTGCCGCTCACGCTCAGCGAAGCCGCCACGGCCCAGGGCGCCATGACGCAGGCGCAGCGCCAGTTCGACGCCAGCCCTTCGAGCATCAACCAGCGCATCCGGCGGGCCCTGTGGGCCAAGGCCGAGGCCGATGGGGTGGAGTGAAGCCCGTCATGATCTACATCCTGGAACGCCCCGCCGACGCGTCGACCGGATCGCTGGCCGCCGCATCGGCCCCGGCGGGTACCCCCGTGCAGGCCCGGTCTGAACCTCGCACCGAACCTCGCATTGAACCCCGTGCCTGGTTTGCCTACGATGAGGCCGACCTGGCCCGCAAGGTGGCCGCCACCGATGCCCTGCAGCCCTGGGAGATCTACGACCGGCAGAGCGCCCGCGAATGGCTGGAGCTGCTGGCCGATCTGCCCCCCGGCCCTGAGGCCGAGGCGCGCTTTCCGGCCCTGTGCGCGCTGGGGCAGCACCATGGCTATGACGCCCCGCTGTACCGAGCCGACCACCTGCTGGGGCGCGGCATGCTGCAAGCTGAACCCGTGAGCCTGCGCCAGGCGTTGGAGGCCGCACTGGCCGCCCGCCCGGGCCGCACCACGGTCTACTGGAGCGACGAGCAGGCCCTGCACGCCTTCGAGGGCGCCGACCCAGCCCTGGTGGGGCCTGCGCACTGGCACGCCCGGCGCGCCCTGTATCAGCAGTTGGTGGCACTCGAAGTGCTGGCCGACAACCAATAGGGGCAGGCCGTGCTGGCGCTGATGCAACTGGCCATCCTGCAGTCGGGTGGCCGCACCCTGGCCCTGCTGCTGCGCGAGTTGCAGGATGAGGATGAACTGTTTGCCAGCCCCAACACCCTGGCCGAGGTGGAGCAGCAGCTGCTGATCATGGCCCAGACCCTGTCGCACCTGCCCGAGGCCCTGCAGTTGAACCTGCCGCAACTGGACTGGCACGGCTGGGGCGTGTTGCAGACCCTGCTGGAGCAGCCGGGCAGCGCGCGCCGCGAGGCCGTCTGGTACGCCCTGAAGGCCCTGGTGCCTGCCACGCTGGACATGTTGCACCAGCTGCGGCAGCGTCATCCGGTGTGGTTCGACATGAAGCTGTGAGCACACCATGAGCGGCACCGGCCAAGACTTGATCCGCCTTTCGCTGGCGGCCGCGCAGAGCCAGGCCGCCGGCCTGGACGCGCAGGACCTGGCCTGGATGAGCTGCCTGGTCCAGATGGACCGCATCGAGCGCCTGCGCCCTGAGCAGCGCGGCCAGAGCCTTTGCCGGGCCTTGATGGCGCCGTACCCAAGGGGCTTCTTCGAGGCGCTGCGCGCCTGCGGCGGCCTGAAGCGCTTCTTGCCCGAACTCGACCAGCTCTATGCCCAAGCCCTGCCGGTGGGGGCTGCGTCCGATGCAACGCCGTCCTTGGTCGCCCCGCATGCGGCCGAGGTCCAACTGCGGGTGCTGGACCGGTTGGCCGCCAGCGGTGCCCCACTGGAGCACCGCCTGGCCGGGCTGTTGCACCGCATCGGCGGGATGCCGGCGGAAGGCGACCGGTGTCTCGATCGGGCGGTGGACCGGCTGCGGCCGATCCGTCCCGGTGAGACGGCCCTGGCCGTGCTGGCCGCCCTGAGCGAACGCTGTCAACTGCCCGAAGCGAGGCTGGTGCTGTGCCGCCAATTGATGCGACACCGCGATCGCTTGCTGCATCTGGCCGACGGCGATCCCGAGGCCGTGCTGCAACTGCTGCTGGAGCTGGGTTGCCCGGATCAGCCGCAGACGCTGGGCACCTTGTTGCACCTCTGCCAGCTGGAGTACGAGGCCACTGTTGGGCGCCCCGGCTTCGTGCAGGCCCGCTGGTGGCTGCGCATGCAGGCCGCGCTGCTTGCCGTGTCGGTGCCCGGCGCGCAGGCCGACCCGGGGCATGACCTGACCTGGCGGCAGGCACAACTGGCCCGCCTGCGGCAGATCCTGTTGCAAGTGCCCTTCAGGCAGGCGTCCGGGCCATCGCCGCCCCCACCGTGGCGCTGATGCGCCCACATGCCCATCGCTGCCCATCGCTGACCATCACCGCCAACGCAGACCATCACCATGCACTACGACATCGAAACCTTTCTGGCCCATTCCATCCAACTGGAGAGCGAGGCCGCCCGCCGCTTTGGCGAACTGGCCGACGCCATGCAGAGCGCGGGCAACCGCGCGGTGGCCCGCCTGTTCAGGCGCCTGGCCGACTACTCGCTGCTGCACCTGCAAGACGCCCGTGCCCGCGCCGCCTACCGCCAGTTGCCCGCGCTGAAAGCCGAGGATTTCAGCTGGCCCGACCTCGAAAGCCCCGAGGCCGCCGCCATCTGGGCCGCCGACCCCCAACTGGGCCCGGAGCAGGCGCTGCAGGTGGCCCTGCAAGCCGAAACCTCGGGCCGTGACTTCTACCAGCAGGTGCTTGACGGCACCACCGACCCCGAAATCCGCACCCTGGCGCGCGAGTTTGTCGACGAAGAAAGCGCCCACGTGCTGGAGCTGCAGCGCTGGGTGGATCTGCAGAAGGCAGGTCTGCCTTTGCCGGTGGAGGGGTGATGGACAAGTGAAAGACAGAAGCAGGCCCAACGTTTCGCAGCGCTGAACTTCTGTCGAGCCTTGACCGCGTGGCCGTCATGGGTCTTCAGGACCTCACACAGGCCAGCAACGTGGCCTCAATTTGTGAAGGGGCCGGGTCCCGCCGGAGCATCGGGTGCTTCCAGCGCGAAGGCGCAATCGAAGTATTTCTCTGCCTCGTGCCAAGCTGCCTTTTCCTTCCACAAGGTCAGCAAGGCTCGGCTGGCATCGACGACGCTGGGGCTGACCTGCAGGGTTTGCAGGCCCAGCGCCTTGAAGGTGTCCTCGTGGTCGTGCAGGCTGCCCACCTGTCCCGCGTAACTGTAGAACTGGCGGATCTTGCCGGGCTGTGCAAACCGCGCCATCCCTTCGCATGCGGCCCCGCTCTCAGGGGCCCGTCCGGCGTGGGCCTGTGAAAAGCTGTCCTGGAGCATGTGCAGCAGAACACCCAGAGCCACTTGGTCGAGGTCTTTGCGGACCTCGACGATGCCGGTTGCCATCAGATTGGTGGCCGTCATGTCGCCAGGAAAATAGAGCGCCAGCGGGGCCATGCCGAGGGTTCGGATGAATTGATCGGTTGGAATTGTCTGGGTCGCCACCCCCCAGAGGAACTGTGCCCACATGCGCATGCGTTGCTGGGTCTCGGCGGCAGTCTCTCCGTCGTGCGCGGCCATCGAATGGAAGAACTGCAGGTCACCAAAATGGGATCGGTACAACAAGTAGTCGCCTGGGCCGAAAGCAGGTTCGCCGGGCCGGCTGGCCATGCGCTGCTTGGCGGTCTTGTCGGCATCGGAAAACAGGCCCTTCCAGCACTTGGGCTGGGCAGTTGAGCGCAGCGTGACACTGGGGTCACAGTCTGCAATGCGCGGCGGCGACGCGCGGTTCAGCGCGAACGGTGGATCGTCGGGCCAGCGTACGCCGTACAAAAGCACCTGGTGGGCCCGGACCGCTTCGGTGGTCAGGCAGTCTTTTTCAGCGCCTGGCTGAACCGTGCAGTCAAGGGCGTTGAGGGTGATGGCTTCATGCACCGGGCTTTTGATCAAAGGAAGCGCGTTGCCAACCAACCATTGCCCCAGACCGTCGATGATCTGGTTGCTGCCCAGGCTGGAGAGCTTTCGGTCAACGTCGCTGATGCGAGGCAGAACCTGAAAGGCCGGTGACACAGAGGGCCCCAGTGAGGCCGCCATGCATGCGATGGCCAGGCAACGTTTCAGGTGGGTCTTTGCCATGATCAAGGTCCTCCGGTGGGGTCTTCGGCCCCCAGTTGACAGGGTCGTTTGTCTTGATTTCATCCTAAACGAAAGCTGGCCATGCCTTGCCGGCTGCCTTGATGGCAGGCGTGCTGCGGCGCTTTGAGGTGAAGTGGGGCGAACAAATCGCCCCAGAGCCCCCTCAAGTGATCTTGAACACCGTCCGCACCATCTTGCCGCCGGCCTTGTGCTCGTAGGCGGCCCACTGCTTGATGCCTTTCACCAGCACCTCGGAGCTCACGTCGCGAACCACTTTGCCGGACTTGCGCTGGGCGGTGACCCAGTCCTGGATGTGGGGGTAAAAGGTGCCCTCGGGGCCGCTGGGGATCAGCAGGTGTTTGCCGGCCACTTGGCCGGCGGGGGTCACGGTGAGTTCGGTGGCAGGCATGAACGGCTGAGGTCTGGTTTGGTTGAGTTGGAGGGTTGGGTGGGCAGGGCCCTGGTGGCGGGCAGGGCAGGGCGGGCCTGCTGCAGGCGGCCATTCTAGGGCGGTGGTGGTGGGCGGCAGGGCGCTGTGTCGCAAACCCTTCAATTGCGTCAAACGCTTCACGCCGCAGTGGGCCAGGTGCGACCGGGCGTTGTACCGGGGGGGTGGGCAATGCCGTTTTGTGCGCTTTGTCGCTGGCACCAAAACTGCAAAGAGGGCTTACCCACCCCACCGCTGTCAGGAGTGCCCCATGTCCGTCTCGCTCAAAGCGAAAATTGCCGAAGTGTTCGAAGAGCCCGGTTGCGACAAGAACCAGGGCAAGACTGAGAAAGAGCGCAAGAAAGGCTGCACCAAGCAGCTGTCGCCCGGTGCCGCCGCCGGTGGCTGTGCGTTTGATGGCGCCAAGATCGCGTTGCAGCCGATTGCCGACGTGGCCCACCTGGTGCATGGCCCGATCGCCTGCGAGGGCAACTCGTGGGACAACCGGCATTCGGCCTCGTCGGGCTCGCAGATCTACCGCACCGGTTTCACCACCGACATCCATGAGCTCGATGTGATCTATGGCGGCGAAAAACGCCTGTTCCGCAGTGTGCGCGAGATCATCGAGAAGTTCGACCCGCCGGCGGTGTTTGTGTACCAGACCTGTGTGACGGCCCTGATCGGCGACGACATCGAGGCCGTGTGCCAGCGCGCCAGCGCCAAGTTTGGCAAACCGGTGATCCCGGTCAACGCGCCGGGCTTTGCCGGCCCCAAGAACCTGGGCAACAAGCTGGGTGCCGAGGCATTGCTCGACTACGTGATCGGCACCCGGGAGCCCGAGTACACCACCCCGCTGGACATCAACATCATCGGTGAATACAACCTGGTGGGCGAGCTGTGGCAGACCCGGCCACTGCTGGAGGCCTTGGGCATCCGGGTGCTGTCGTGCATCTCGGGCGATGGCCGCTACAACGAGATCGCCAGTGCACACCGCGCCAAGGTCAACATGATGGTGTGCTCCAAGTCGATGATCAATGTGGCCACCCGCATGGAGCAGCGCTACGGCATTCCGTACTTCGAGGGTTCGTTCTACGGCATCAGCGACATGAGCGACACCCTGCGCCAGATCGCCACGCTGCTGGTGCGCCAGGGCGCCGATGCCGAGCTGCTGGAGCGCACCGAGCGCCTGATCGAGGTGGAAGAGGCCCGGGCCTGGAAGCGCATTGCCAGCTACAAGGCCCGCCTGAGCGGCAAGCGGGTGCTGCTGATCACCGGCGGCGTCAAGTCCTGGTCGGTGGTGTCGGCCCTGCAAGAAGCAGGGCTTGAGATCGTGGGCACCAGCGTCAAGAAGAGCACCCGCGAAGACAAGGAAAAGATCAAGGAGATCATGGGCGACGACGCCCACATGATCGACGACATGACCCCGCGCGAGATGTACAAGATGCTGCGCGAGGCGCGGGCCGACATCATGCTGTCGGGCGGGCGCTCGCAGTTTGTCGCCCTGAAGGCGCGCATGCCCTGGCTCGACATCAACCAGGAGCGCCACCACCCCTATGGCGGCTACGAGGGCATGGTGGAACTGGTGCACGAGATCGACCGGGCCCTGTTCAACCCGGTGTGGCAGCAGGTGCGCATCCCGGCACCCTGGGGTGACGACGGCGAAACCCTGGGCGCGGTGCCGGCCAGCGCTGCCGGCCCGGATGCGCCCCCCGCAAGCGCGGCAACCTTGCCCAGCCCCACACCCGAACCCATGCCCATGGCAGCGCACCAGTACCTGAGCGACGTGGCGGCCCAGTCTCTGGGCCTCAGCGCCGAAGAGATTCCGGTCTGAGCCCTGCCACGCCTGCCTGCTTTTCTGCCCGCCAGCCCACCCCATCCACCCAGCCGGAGAGCCCCACCATGGCCAAGGTCGTCGAGTCGAAGAAAGCCTGCACCGTCAACCCGCTCAAGATGAGCCAGCCCCTGGGGGCCAGCCTGGCCTTTCTGGGCCTGGCCGACTGCATGCCGGTGATGCATGGCTCGCAGGGCTGCACCTCGTTCGGCCTGGTGCTGCTGGTGCGCCACTTCAAAGAGGCCATTCCACTGCAGACCACGGCCATGAACGAGGTGACCACCATCATGGGGGGCTACGACAACCTGGTCACGGCCTTGCTCAACATCCGCAAGCGCGCCGCACCGCGGCTGATCGCCATCTGCTCCACCGGCCTGACCGAGACCAAGGGCGACGATGTGGAGGGCTTTCTGGTCACCGCACGCCAGCGCCATCCCGAACTGGCCGACACCGAGATCGTCTACGTCTCCACCCCCGACTACGTGGGCGCCTTTGAAGACGGCTACCGCCTCGCCCTGACCGGCCTGGTGCAGCAACTGGTCAAGCCCTTGCCGGTGCGGCCCCGGCAGGTGACGCTGTTGCCTGGCAGCCACCTCTCACCCGGCGACATCGACGAGCTGCGCGAGATCATCGAGGCCTTTGGTCTGCAGCCGGTGGTGCTGCCCGATCTGTCGGGCTCGCTGGACGGCCACATCGCCCCCGACTGGCGCGGCACCACCCTGGGCGGCACCAGCCTGGAGGACATTCGCGCCACAGGGGCCTCGGCCTTCACCCTGGGGGTGGGCGAGCAAACCCGGCAGGCGGCCCAGGCCCTGCAGGCCATCGCCGGCACGCCTTTTGAGGTGTTCGAGCGCCTGACCGGGCTGGAGCCCAACGACCGCCTGCTGCTGCGCCTGTCGCAGGTGTCGGGCCAGCCCGTGCCGGCCCGGCTGCGCCGCCAGCGCAGCCAGTTGCTTGACGCCATGCTCGACGGGCACTTCTACACCGGTGGCATCAAGGTGGCCCTGGCGGCCGAGCCTGACCTGCTGCTGGCCGTGGGCGCCTTGCTGCACGAGATGGGCGCCGAGCTGAGCGTGTGCATCAGCACCACCGCATCGCCTGCCCACGCCCTGTTGCCGGCCGCCGAAGTGCTGCTGGGCGACCTGGAAGACCTGGAGCGCATGGCCGTCGATTGCGATGTGCTGATCACCCATTCGCACGGGCGCCAGGCGGCCGAGCACCTGGGCAAGCCGCTGTGGCGCGTGGGCTTTCCGATGTTCGATCGGGTGGGCAACTCGCACCGGCGCATGGTGGGCTACCGCGGCACCATGAACCTGATCTTTGAGATCGCCAACCTCATGATCGAGCACCTGCCGCACCACCACACGGGCGACTGGCCCCTGAGCCCCGAGGCCCAGCGCGCGGCCAGCCGCCCCTCGGCCAGCCCCGTTTCCCCTGCCTCGATGGCGCTTGAAGCGCATCAGGCGGCACCACCGGCCCAGGCTTGCAGCTTCTGAGCCCCATTCAATGCCCCTCTCTGAAGAACAGGAGTTCCCCATGAAAGTCGCCTTCGCCACCCAGGACAAGGTCCGCGTGGACGCCCACTTCGGCTGGGCCAAAAGCATTCTCTGCTACGACGTGACGCCCGAGGGCTCGCGCTTTGTCGAGGCCTTCGACTTCGACGGCAAGCTTGAGGAAGACGGTGACGAAGACAAGCTGGCCCCCAAGCTTGAAGCCATCAAAGACTGCGCCATCCTGTACGTGGCCGCCATCGGTGGTTCGGGCGCGGCGCGGGTGGTGGCCCTGAAGATCCACCCGATCAAGGTGCCCCAGCCCGAGGTGATCGACGAGATTCTGCTCAAGCTGCAAGGCGTGCTCAAGGGCACACCGCCCCCCTGGCTGCGCAAGGCCATGACCAAAGATCAGCCTCGCGCCCACGATTTTGATGACGAACTCGACGAGGTCCAACATGGCTGAAGCCACCCTTACCACCCCCCCTGCCCTTGACGCTGCTGCGCCCGCTGAACTGCCCGCCGGGGCCGACGACACGGCCTTTCTGGCCCAGCCCTTTGTGCAGCAGCTGATCAAGCAGCTGCGCGCCCAGGACACCCATGGCGCCTGGGACGGCAAGACCGACCTGCAACTGCTGCGCCCCTACATCCTCACCCCCGAAGAGCGCCGGGCCCTGCCCATCCTGGGCGACCCCGATCCCGAAATCCTGTGGCGGCTCGACATCTTCTACAACGCGATCGCCGTGGCCATCGAACGCGAGACCGGCCAGATGGTGTCGCCCATGATGAAGATGAGCCACGAGGGCTTTGGCCGCATGGTGCTGCTGGCCGGCCGCCTGGTGGTGGTCAACAAACAACTGCGCGATGTGCATCGCTTCGGCTTTCCGTCGCTGGCCAAGCTGGCCGAGGCCGGCGGCAAGTTTCTCGATGAGGCCATCACCATGATCCGCACCTACCCGGCCGTGGCCCAGTACGGGGCCTGACGCCGCAACCCCCCCTTCAGACGTTTTGACCATGACCACGCCCGACCCCCGCGCCGACGAGCTCAAAGCGCGCATCAAGAAGCTCAACGCCCAGGCCACCCAGGCCAAGATGGATCTGCACGATCTGTCCGAAGACCTGCCCACCGGCTGGGAACGCATCCTGGACGTGGCCCAGCGCTGCCACCGCGCCCACGCCGACCTGATGGACGCCCGCCGCGAGGCGGCCCAGGCCACCTCCTGACCCTGCCCGGAGCCCACCATGAGCGAACACTTTCAGGTCACGCTGCCCAGCGGCGCGCAATGGACCCCGACCTTCGTGGCCAGCCTCGACGAAGCCAAGTGCATCGGCTGCGGGCGCTGCTTTCGCGTTTGCCCGCGCGGCGTGCTGGAGCTGGTGGGCCTGGACGAAGACGGCGAACGCATCCACCTGGCCGGCGATGACGACGACGAAGACGATGAGTACGAGAAAAAGGTCATGACCATCGCCCATCAGGAGCTGTGCATCGGCTGCACCGCCTGCGCCAAGATCTGCCCCAAGAAGTGCTACACCCACGCCGCCGCCCCGGCGTGAACCCGGCGGGTCTGCCCATGGACACCTACCGCACCTTATTGCTGTCGTTCGCCGATACCGACCCGCTGGAGCCCGCCGCCCTGGCCCTGGCCGGCGTGCTGGAACAGGCCTGGCAGGCCCATGGCCTGGCCTGGCTGCCCCTCAGCGGCCTGGGCGCAGAGCCCACCCGGCTGGCACTGCAGCGCTGGTTCCCGGGCGCCGACCGGCATCTGGGTCTGGATTGGCCCGCCTTGGCACAGGCCCACCGACCGGAGCCCCGGCAGGACGAGGTCGACGACCTGCTGGACCTGCTGCGCGAGCACATGGCCCTGCCCGCCGGCACCCCGGCCGAACGCGAGGCCGTGGCCCACGGCATCGCCTGCGCCTGCCTGGGCAACAACCACCTGTGGCAAGACCTGGCATTGCCCTCACGGGCCGAACTCTCGGCCTTGATTACCACCTGGTTCCCCACCTTGGCCGCGCTCAACCACCAGAACATGAAGTGGAAGAAGTTCTTCTACAAGCAGCTCTGCCTGCGCCACGAGCTGTTCATCTGCCGGGCACCCAGCTGTGCGGTGTGTGCGGATCAAGGGCTTTGTTTTGGGCCGGAGTAGGGCAGGGGTGCTTGGGTCGATTTGACTGGGGTGTTTCTGTGATCAAGACCGCCCGCCACCTGGCTTCTGAGCCGGAAGATCGCTTGGTGTCGCTGGAGGCGCCTTTGAATGCCGGTGCTGACACCGCTGCAAAAGGCCTCTTTGTGGACACGCCATTGGACCTCGCTTCTCGTCAAGGTTTCAATGTGTTTACTGCCGCGTCAACGGCATGAGGGGGGCAACGGGGAGCGAGCGATGGCGCCGTTTCAGATTTGACGGCATCTGGCCGGCGTTGAATTCAGTGACACAGAGATCCCGCTCTGGGCTGATCTGCCGCCGCTCGATCTTGCTGAAATCGGTCGTTGTGTCGTCATCAGGCCAACAAATCTAGGCATTGAAGATCTTCCACTGCGTCTTGAATGCGGATGATTTGCGGCCACCATACATACGCGGACATTTTTCTGACGAATCGCGCAATGGGCGTACGCATATGCAGGAGAACTGCCAGACGATAGTCGTTTTGAAGCGACTCACGCGAATAGCCAGTCACGCCCGACGCGGCGAGAGTCTCGTGGTAGCGGTCCAGTAGCTGAATCTCGAAGCGCAGGCGTACTGAGCGATCCCACTGCACGGCCATCATGTACGCAAGGTCCCAGGCGCCAACACCAAGATGCCAGCCATCCCAGTCGATGAGCTTTGGTTCGCCATCTCGGCCTTCTCGCGGCAGCATCCAGTTCCAGACGTGGGCATCCCCATGAATGAGCGTTCTACCCCTAAGGCGCTCTGCTCTCTCTATGAGAGTAGAAAAGCCGAGTTGAAATCGGGCATATGCGTCCCGCGTTCGCTGGTCTGCTGCGTCGCCAACTTGGGCGAACAAATGATTGCATCCGCCCTCAAGCCAATCTGACGATCGAAGCCGGGTCCACATGGTGGGGCCGATGTCGTGCCAGTCATTCTTGTGCCATCCGGCAGCGTGAAACCGCGCCAATGCTTCCACTATTTGAACGCTCCGTGCGAAGCGCGGAGGCAATGGGGCGTCACTGGGACGCTCATGCGAAATAGACAGATCCTCCAACAGCAGCCACGTTCGTCCCGTCTGTTCGTCAATTCCACCGCCATAAAAATGGGGCACGGCGGTGGAGTTCAAGCGTTTCGCCACATTCTCGTAAAACGGCAACTCCGGTTGCCCGAATCCCGCATGAGACACCTTTAATACAGCATGAGTCGGCGCATCAACACTGCGATTCCACTTCAGCGTCACTCCAACCAAGTCCGAGAGGTAACCAGGGGCATCGACTTCTCTGGCAGTAGCTGACAGCAGTACGGCGCCGTCCAGTTGTACGTGCCGAGAAATATGTTGCGCCAGGTCTTCAGGGGTGAGCAAGCGCCTCAAAATCAAACTGTCCATCTAGGTCCTTGGGGAAACTTTGAGTGGCAATTTCTGGCCGTCTTCAGACTGAGACCACAAGCGTCATGTGTTGACTGTCATAGTAGTTACCGTCAAGAAAAACTGCCTCTGGTTCGAGCCCATAGCGCTGAAAGCCGAGAGACTCGTAAAGAGTCACGGCGGCTTGGTTGGGCACGAATACGGACAAGTTGACCCGCCGTAGTAAGTTCTGGCGGGCATGATCAAGAGCCCGGTTGACGACCTGCCTGCCGAGCCCATAGCCACGGAAAGCAGGGTCAACGAAACATCCCCATAGAACCGCTTTGTGTGTTGAGGAAGAAAATTTGCTTGTCCAAGCAAGAGCGGCACAAGCGCGCAGTCGCCCATCTACGAGAACTCCGAATGCGGCGTTCGGTGCGGGAGCCGACAGTTGATCCCGAAATCCTTGAAGGGGGCGAGTCAACTCCTCTTCTAGGGTCAAGCCCATCGGCAAGGGATTGTCTGCGGTAACAGCCCGACGCAGTGCTGAAAAATCCTCTGCATCTGAAGCATCCAACGGACGTACCTGAATATTCATACCTGTCTACTTTCACGGAAATCACGAATAACTGCTTCCGAGATTTATCGGCTGATTACGAAGTCTCGTTTCTGGCCGGATTCCGCCCCCCCGCCAAGGTTTTCGGGAGGCAATCCGCCCAAGTGCGAGCCCATTCCGATCACTCAGCACGGCACTTCCCACTCCGCTCCAAAAGCCTCTTGAGTTGCTCCGCTGAAACCTGCCTCCACACCTGTCCGCACGCCCTGCAGGCCTGGAACGGTTGCCCATTTCAAGGTCACTCCTGATAGGTTTTGGCCATGCTATCAGGCCCTCCCTATCGAGGTCACGGCGACGGCCACGGGGTTGCGCCGTGAGGCTGTGTTGGCACTCCAGTCGCTGGAGCCGGGCACGCAGCTTGCAATGCTTTGTCGACCTATGTAGCTCGCTACATAAACACGACAAGCCCTGTGCCAACCCTGACAAAGCCGACACGCCATGAACACCACTGCACCTCGACCCGGCCCCACGCAACATCAACGCACCGGTCTGCCAGCAGCCCCCGGCAGGGCTGCCGAGGGGCCCAGCGCGCGCTACATCCCGTGCTCGCGGGCCTGCTACCAGACCCTGATCTGGCCACGGGGGGCGGGAGGCACTGCCGGCGACGGTGGCGATGGCGGGGGCTGGCAGGGCGAGCCGGTCCAGCCGGCAGGCTCGTTGCACCAGCGCCTGCCGCAACTGCCCCAGCCGCCGCACCGGCTGTTGGCCTTGTGCAACGAAGAGGGGCTGCGCAGGCTGGTGGCCTTGCACATGGCGCGCCTGCGCAGCACCCCGCTGTTTGCCCAGGCTGGGCCCTGTTTTGATTGCGTGGCGCAGCGTGTGGCCGATTTTGTGGTCGAGTCTTGCGGCGGGCCGCTGTATTACAGCCAGCGCCATAGTCGGCTGCAAGCCGGCTATGGCCTGCCCTTGTTGCTGGACCCACCGGGCCGCGAGCTGTGGCTGGTGCAGCTTTGGCACGCCATGGACGATGCGGGCCTGGCGCCCGCCCTGCAGGCCGACTATTGGAATTGGGCCGAGCCCCTGTCGGTGCACTTGCTGGCGCCCCAGGCCCGGTACGCAGGCCTCAGCCGCTACCCCTACGACACGGTGCGCAGCTGGTTTCTCAACGCCTCGCCTCGGGGGGGCTGAGCGGCGCGGTTCTTGCGCTGCGCCCTTCAACCCTGGTCTTGATTCCTCTTCGCGCCGCGCCCTGCAGGGGCCCGCTGTGCCGAGGCCTTTGTCAGAAAGCCCGCCTGTGTCGTCTTTGTCGCAAATGTCGTCTTTGTCGCCCGCGCCGGGGCTCACCCGCCTGGGCGTGTTCCTCAACGTGGAAGACCCGCACCACGACCCGGCCGGCGCCTTGCTCGAGCTGGTGCGCACGGCCGTGGCGGCCGAGGCTCAGGGCTACGAATCGGTGTGGCTGGCCGAGCACCACCACAACGGATTTGCGATTGGCAGCGCTCTCACGGTGTTGCTGGGCCACGTCGCGGCGCTGACCACGCGGATTCGCCTGGGCACCGGGGCGGCCCTGTTGCCCCTGAACGACCCGGTGCGCATCGCCGAGCAGGTGGCCACGCTGGATTTGCTGAGCCAGGGCCGCATCGAGTTCGGCGTGGGGCGAGGGGGGCCGTTTCCGGAGCAGTACCGCCAGGTGGGCCTGGCCTCGGCCGATGAGGCACGGGCCCATCTGCATGAGGCGCTGGCGCTGATCCGGCGCTTGTGGGCCCCGGTTCAGGGCGATGGCGACAGCGATGGGGGCGTTGATTTTGCGGGCCGCTTCTACCAGGTCAGCAACCTGCGGCTCGAGCCCAAACCGCTGCAGCGCACGGTGCCAGTGTGGCTGGCCAGCCTCAGCCCCGACTCGTGTGCGCTGGCCGCCGCGAACGGCGACGGCCTGATGGCCACGCCTTCGTCCGATCTGGCGCAGGTGGCCCAGGTGGTGCAGGCACAGCGGGCCCGGCAGGGAGGCTTGCGTTTTGCGATCGCGCGCTTCTTTCATTGTGAGCCCGACCATGGCCAGGCCCTGGCGCACGGCCTGGCCGGGGTGCGCGCCTATCCGCTGGAGATGGGCGTGCAGTTTGCGCCGGGCAAGCGCCCGCCCATGTTCGAGCCCGATGCGCCTGACGAGGTGATCCTGGCCAATGCCGTGATCGGTGACCCGGCCCATTGCCTGGCCCAGGTTCAGCGCCTGCAGGCTTTGCTGGGCCCGCATCTGTTGCTGCTCAAGCCCGCCGCGCATGAGCCTGCCCAGGCACGCGCGGCGTTGGGCCTGTTCATGTCGGAAATGCGACAACAAGGCCTGGCCCAGTGATTGCTTTGCCACACCAGCCGATTTTGCAATGCGCCCTCGCGGGCCTTGCCTGCCACCCCATGCCCCTGACCCTTGCTGCCCTTGCTTGCTTGCCACACCTGGCGCCCTGGGCCTGCGCGGCAACCGAAAGAGCGCATGGCTGACTCGACCCTGCTCAGTGGCGACCTGAGGCTGGCTGGGCGCCTTGACGGGCGCTTTTTCGAGTTGCTTGAGGCCCTGCACGCCACCGGCTCGATCAACCGCGCGGCCCGCGCCGCGGGCTACACCTACAAAGGCGCCTGGCTGATTCTGGAGAGTGCGGCCAAGCTGGCGCACGAACCCCTGGTGGAGCGCGTGGTGGGCGGGCGCGGCGGTGGCGGCACCCGGCTCACACCGGCCTCGCTGGGCCTGCTGGCCGCCTGGCGCCATCTGCAAACCCAACAAGCCGCCTTCTTGCGCCAGCAAGAGGCCTGGCTCACCCAGCAACCGGCACTCGCCGGGCTTTTAAGGAGCGTTTCCATGAAGACCACCGCACGCAACCAGTTCGCCGGCAGCATCACGGCCATTGAGAGCGGCCCCGTCACCACCCAGGTCTGTGTGCAGATCGCTGGCGGCCATGAGGTGGTGGCCACCCTGACCAGCAAGGCGGCCGAGCGCCTCAAGCTGGCGCTGGGCAAGGCCGCCATCGTGATGATCAAGTCGTCGGCCCTGGTGCTGGTGACCGACTTTGGCGGCTACGCTCTGTCGGCCCGCAATCAGTTTGCTGGCACCCTGTCGCGGGTAGAGCGCGGCGCCGTGTCCTCGCTGGTGGTGGTGACCCTGCCCGGTGGCATGCACCTGACCGCCAGCGTCACCAACGACGCGGTGGACGCCCTGGCCCTGGAGGTGGGCCAGGCCGCCACCGCGGTGTTCAAGGCCTATTCAGTGATGGTGGCCGTGGCGGAGGATTGAGCACAGGGCAGGGGGCCTGGCCGCAAGCACCGGGTCGGGGTTTGACCAGCCTCGGGGTGCGGGTGTCGGCCCACGGGGTTGCGGCGTTATAAAGGCGTTGTCAGCCCATCCGACAAGGAGCCCCCGTGATCCATGGTTTTCTGCAATTGCTGGCCTTTCAGGCCTTGGGCGAGTTGTGCAGTCGCTTTGCACTGCCCTTCATTCCCGGGCCGGTGCTGGGCCTGGTGCTGCTGCTGGCGTACCTGGGGGTGCGCGGCACGGTGCCTGCCAGCATCGACCTGGTGGGCAGCGGCATCCTGCAACACCTGGGCCTGCTGTTCATCCCGGCCTCGGTGGGCGTGATCATGTACCTGCCCTTGCTGGGGGCCAACGCGCTGGCCCTGGGCCTGGCCCTGGTCTTGAGTGTGTCGGCCACCATCGCGGTGACGGCGCTGGTCCTCAAGTGGGCGGCCCGCCCCAGCCCGGAGGACGAGCATGCGCCCTGATCTGCCCCCCATCCACGAAATCTGGGTGTACCTGGCGGGCAGCCCGCTGTTTGCGCTGCTGCTCACCCTGGGGGCCTATGCCTTGGGGTTGTTCTGCTACGAGCGCAGCCGGCGCAACCCCTTGGCCAATCCGGTGCTGCTGGCCCTGCTGGTGGTGGCCCTGGGCCTGTACCTGGCCGACATGCCCTACGCACGCTACTTCGAGGGGGCCCAGTTTGTTCACTTTCTGCTGGGCACGGCCACGGTGTCGCTGGCGATCCCGATCTACAAAAGTTGGGCGTCCTTGCGTGGGCGCTTCGGGGTGCTGCTGCTGGCGCTGGCCGCTGGCGGAGTGTGTTCGATCGTGGTCGCGGTAGGCGTGCTCACCCTGTTCCATGCCGATGCCACCCTGGTGCGCGCCATGTTCGCCAAATCGGTCACCGCCCCGATTGCGATGGGCATGGCCGAGCGCATCGGGGCCTCGCCCACCTTGACGGCGGTGTTTGCGGTCAGCACCGGCATCCTGGGCGCGGTGCTTGGGCGCTATGTGCTCAATGCCTGCCGTGTCACGGCGTGGTGGCAGCGCGGTTTTGCACTGGGGGTGGCCGCCCATGGCATCGGTACCTCACGGGCCTTCAGCGTGCACCCGGCCGCCGGCACCTACGCCAGCCTGGGCATGGGCCTGCACGGCATTCTTGGCGCCACGCTGATCCCGGTGGTGCTGCGCTGGGTGTCGGGCTGAGGCGTCTCTAGGGGCGCTAGCTGCGCCAGTCTCGGGTCAAGGGTTGCAGGGGCCGCACGAGCCGCACGAGCCGCAGGAGCAAATGGGGGGCGTGTCGTTTTTCGCCAAGTGCATTGGTCAATCCAGCCATTGGCGGGGGCGGGCCGGGCGCCCTACGCTTGGCACTCGAACCCTCCGATCGACCTTTCACCTGAGTAGCGACCCCCGTGTACCTGACCCAAGGCCTGCACCGTTCACTGCAGCGACACCCCGACAAGCCCGCTTTGCGCCATGTCGGCGACGGCGATGTTCGAGACCATTCCTTTGCTGAGTTGCTGGGCGACATTGCCCGGCATGCGGCGGCGCTGCAGGCCCGTGGCGTGGGGCCCGGCGACCGCGTGGCCCTGCTGGCCCCCAACCACGACCGCTTGGTGCGGGCGCTGTTCGCCTGCTGGTGGCTGGGCGCCGTGGCCTGCCCCCTGAACGTGCGCTGGAGTGCGCCCGAGCTGGCCTATGCCGTCAGTGACAGCGGCGCCAGCCTGTTGGTGGTGGACCAGGCCTTGGCGGGCGGGGTGCGTGATCTGGCCCTGCCCATGATCGATTTTGAGCAACTGGCCCACGAGGCCCAACACGTGCAGGCGCTGCCCGACGTGCGCGCGGGCGGCGACACCCTGGCCGCCATTCTTTACACCGGGGGCACCACGGGCCGATCCAAGGGTGTGATGCTCAGCCACGCCAATTTCTGGACGGCCTCGATGACCCGGGGCGCTGAGCTGAACAACGCCCCCGAGTCGGTCTCGCTGCTGGTGGCACCGCTGTTCCATGTGGCCGGGCTGGGGCGCCTGGTGGGCCAGACCCTGGTGGGGGGAACCTGCGTGACCCTGGCGCATTTCAAGCCAGGCGCGGTGCTGGAGGCCGTCGAGCGCCATGGCATCAGCGATGTGATCGTGGTGCCCACCATGCTGCAATCGCTGCTCGATGACCCAGGCTTTGCGCCCGAGCGGGTGCGCAGCCTCAACCGGATTGCCTTTGGCGCCGCGCCCATGCCGCCCGATCTGCTGGAGCGGGCTTTGCAGGCCTGGCCCCATGCCGAGTTCTTTCAGGCCTACGGGCTGACCGAGACCGCGGGTGCGGTCTGCATCAACCTGCCCGACAACCACCGCAACCCGGCGGCCCTGGCCCAGGGGCGTTTGAATTCGGTGGGCCGGGCCGGGCTGGGGGCCGAGATCCAGATCGTGGATGAAGGCGGGCGCGAGCTGCCGGCGGGCCAAGTGGGGCAGATCGTTGTGCGTGGCCCCATGGTCACCCGCGGCTACTGGCGTCTACCCGAGACCAGCGTCGAGGCCTTGCGCGACGGTTGGCTGCACACGGGTGACGCCGGGCGCATGGATGCGCAGGGCTACCTGTTCATCGTGGACCGCCTCAAGGACATGATCATTTCCGGGGGCGAGAACATCTACTGCGCCGAGGTGGAGAGCGTGTTGCGCACCCACCCGCTGGTGTCGCAGGCGGCCGTCATCGGGCGACCCGACCCGCATTGGGGCGAGGTGGTGCATGCCGTGCTGGTGCTGGTCGAGGGGGCGGGTGCCGAGCAACTGCCGCTGCCCGCTTTGCGCGAGTGGTGTCATGAGCGCCTGGCGGGCTACAAATGCCCGCGCGGCCTGAGCCATGTGCCGGCGCTGCCCTTGTCGGCGGCCGGCAAGGTGCTGAAGACCGTGCTGCGTCAGCAGTTGGCGGCATGAGCGGGCTCCAGGCGGTGGCCGGCACCGATCCGCGGCAGGTCTTCAGCCAGGTGCCCTTCATGGCCTGGCTGCAGATGCAGCGCGAGTTTTCGGAGGGCGGGCGGGCCCGGCTGAGCATCGACGCCCGCGCAGAACTGGGCAATGTCATCGGTGCGGTGCACGGCGGGGTGTTGGTGGCAGTTGGCGCCGTCGCGCTGAGCCGTTTTCGGTTCGACCCCCAAAAGACCAGGAGACATCTATGAACCTCAATTTTCAGCGGCCCAATCGGCGCCATTGGGTGGTGAACCTGCTGGCGGGCCTGTCGGCGCTCGGCTTGGCGGGCACGGCGACGCCGGGGCGGGCCAGCGAGCGCTTTCCGAGCAAGCCCGTCCAACTGGTGCTGCCTTTTCCGCCTGGGGGCTCGTTCGACCCGGTGTTCCGCTCGCTGGCCGAAGCCGCCTCGCGTGAGCTGGGCCAGCCGGTGGTGCTGATGCACCAGCCCGGCGCGGGCGGCGTGGCGGGCACGGCCAATTTGGCGCGCATCGCCGAAGGCGATGGCTACACGATCGCCGTCATGCACAACTCGGTCATCCGCGCCCCGTTGGTGCAACGAGTGAACTGGGATCCGATCAAGGATTTCACCTACATCGGGGGCTTTCTCGGCCTGGTCACCGGGGTGTGCGTGGCGCGCGATGCGCCCTGGAAAACCTTCGACGACCTGATGGCCGACGCCAAGGCCCGGCCGGGCGCGATCAGCTGGGGCAATGTGGGCGCCATCAGCATCAACCGCATCACCGCCGAGCGCATGGCCCGCGGTGCGGGCACCTCGTTCAACATGGTGTCGTTCAAGGGCGGGGCCGAAGCCTTTCAGGCCTTGATCGGGCGCCATCTGGATGTGTACGCCGACCCCGGCTTTGGCCCCCAGGTGCAAGGCGGTCGGGCCCGGCTGCTGGCCGTGTTTCTGGATCAGCGCCACAAAAGCTACCCCGACGTGCCCACCCTCAAAGAGCTGGGCTACCCGGTCTCGATCGATTCACCGGTGGGCCTGGTGGCACCCAAGCGCCTGCCGCCCGAGGTGCTGCAGCGGCTGCACGTTGCCTTCCGCAAGGCCGCCAGCGACCCGGCCTACCTGAAGCAGCTGGACGCCTTCGACATGCTGGCGCAACTGAGCAGCCCGCAGGAATACACCGATTACGCCCGCGCCCAGTACGAGCGCGATCAGAAGATGCTGGCCGAGATCGGCTTCAAACTGGATTGATCCCCATGAGCAACAACCCCTTCGATTTTCAAGGCCGCCACGTGTTTGTGGCCGGCGGTTCGTCCGGCATCAACTTCGGCATTGTCCAGGCCTTTGCCGAGTCCGGTGCCCGCATCAGCCTGATCAGCCGCTCGGCCGACAAGGTCGGCAGCGCCGTGGCGGCCTTGCAGGCCACCGGTGCTGAGGCCTTTGGCCAGGCTGCCGACGTGCGCCAGCCCGAGGCGGTGGCGGCCGCCCTGGCCGCGGCGGCCGGGCGCTTTGGCCCCATCGATGTGCTGGTGTCGGGTGCTGCGGGCAACTTTCTGGCGCGGGTGCTCGACATGTCGCCCAATGCCTTCAAGACTGTGGTCGACATCGACCTGATGGGCAGCTTTCACGTCGCCCGCCTGGCCCACGAGCACTTGCGCCAGCCCGGGGCCTGCGTGATCCAGATCTCGGCCAGCCAGGCGTTCACGCCCACGCCCTACCAGGCCCATGTCTGCGCCGCCAAGGCGGGGGTGGACATGCTGACCCAGGTGCTGGCCATGGAGTGGGGGCCGCAGGGCATCCGCGTCAATTCCATCGTGCCGGGGCCGATTGCCGACACTGAGGGCCTCAAGCGCCTGGCCCCCACCGCCGACACCCTGGCCCAGATGGCCCAGCGCGTGCCCCTGCGTCGCCTGGGCCAGGTGAGCGACATCGCCCGCATGGCCCAATGGCTGGCCAGCGACTGGGGCAGCTTTATCACCGGGGCCATCATCCCGGTGGACGGGGGGCTGTCCTTGAGCGGCCCGCGCGATTTCTCGGCCGCTGCCGAAGCCACGGCGCGAGGCCCGCGCTGATGGGCGCAGAGGCAGCCAACCAGGCAGACCTGCAGGCCGACGCCGAGTTGGCGCAATGCCTTTTACTGCATCAGGCCCTTCGGCAGGCGGCCCGCAGCCGCCTCGACGATGGGGCCCGCCTGCTGGCGATCACCGATCTGAGCCAGGTGTTCAGCGCCGCCCCCGAGGCGCCGTTGCAGGCCCACGGCCAGGTCACAGGCGGTGGGCGCTCGGTGTGCTTTTGCGAGGCCGAGCTGCGTGACCGCGCGCAGCGCCTGGTCGCGCGGGCCATGGGCACCTTCCGCTATCAGCGATAGCGCCCGGGCACGGCTTGAATGGGGCTGGCGTTCGCCACAATAGGGCCTCTTGCGTCCCAGCTCTCACCACCATGATTCTTCTGACCGGCGGCACCGGCTTCATCTGCAGCCACACCGCGGTGGCCCTGGCCCAGGCCGGGCTGCCCTGTGTGCTGCTCGACAACCTGGCCAACAGCCCGGAGTCCACCCTGCAGGGCCTGGCCCGCATCACGGGCCAGGCCCCCTTGTTTGTTCAGGGCGATGTGCGCGATGCGGCCCTGCTCGACACCTTGTTGGCGCGCTACCCCATCCAGGCCGTGGTGCATGGCGCCAGCCTCAAGGCCGTGGGCGAGGGCTTGGCCCAGCCCGCGCTCTACCATGACAACAACGTGTGCGGCACGGTCACGCTGATCCGGGCCATGGAGCGCGCCGGGGTGCGGCGGCTGGTGTTCTCTTCGTCATCCACGGTCTACGGCAATCCCGCAGCGCAGCAGCTGGCCGAGAGCGCTCCCCTGGCCCCGTTGAACCCCGAGGCCCGCAGCAAGGTCATGGTCGAGCAGATGCTGCACGACGTGGCCGCCAGCCACCCTGACTGGCGCATGCTCAGCCTGCGCTGCTTCAACCCGGTCGGGGCGCACCCCAGCGGCCTGCTGGGCGAGGCGCCTCGCGGCCAGACGCTGAACCTGCTCACGGTGATGGCCCAGGCCGCCGCCGGCCAGCGCCCACCCTTGAGCATCTTCGGCAACGACTACCCCACACCCGATGGCACCGGGGTGCGCGACTACATCCACGTGATGGACCTCGCCCTGGGCCACCTGGCCGCCGTGCGACAGGTGCTGCAACAGGGGCCGCCCACGCAGGAACGTCACCGCATCCTCAACCTGGGCCGTGGCCAGGGCCTCTCGGTGCTGCAACTGCTGCAAGCCTTTGAGCAGCACACCGGCCACCCCGTGCCTCACCAGTGGGCACCGCGGCGTGAGGGCGATGCGGCCTGCTGGATGGCTGATGTGACGGCCGCGCGTCAGCACCTCGGTTGGCAGGCGGAGCTGGGCCTGGCTGACATGTGCATCGATGCCTGGCGGTGGCAGGGCGGGCCGCGAGACGACTGAGGTCGCTCGGGACTGCACGCTGCGCCGACTACTGCCCACTGGGTACGGAGGCTGGTTTGCAACGTACCTGCGTTCAGTTTGAAATTTGACCGTATGAACCCGCTGTTCTTGGATTAGCATGTCGCGCTGTCGGGTTGATACAAATTCGATACATTCAATTTTTCGAACACTCTAGGAGAGAGGTAACCATGAAATCGTTGGCTGTTTTGGCACTATTCGCGAGCAGCACGGTGATGGCGGCCGGCGTCTACGACGGCATCTATTCGAACCAGACCGTGCCCAATGAATACCTGTCGGTCCATACCACTGGCAACCAGATGATCGTCACCGAGTACACGGCCGTGCCTTCGAACGGATCGGTGGCATTTGTCAGTGTGATCGGCACCATCCGGCCCCCGGCCGTCCCGGTCTGGCAGTTGTTCAATGGCCCCATCAACGGATCGACTGCCAGTCTGACCGGGCAGTACCCCTTCAATGCCTGCGCTGTCAGCATCACCATGAACTTCACCTCCGTCGGGCTGACGGCCGCCATCAACAGCGCAAGCAACACGGCCATCGGTAACGCTTCTGGGGCGAACTGCGCAGCACTCCCCTCTCTGATGAACGGCAATCTGAGCTACACCAAGGTGTTCTGACACGAGGTTGTCTGTGTAGCGGACTCCCTTGTCGGTCTCATAAGCGTCGTCGGACGGCCCGCCACTTTGGCGGGCCGTTCTGTTTTGGGGCATGGGGCACCGCGATGTGGTGCTGGTGCGCGCCAGGCATGACGGATGGGCGAACCCTGTGCACCTTCCTGGTGAAAATTGTGTGCAATCTATAAAAAATATTGTGTACAAAGTTGGCATGGACTGTGCTCAGTCTTGGGCATGGACGCATCAAAGACCTCTTCCGGCCCGTTGGCCTCGCGGGCTGCCGGCATTGAACTGATTGCACTGAGCAAGCGCTACGAGGGGGGCAGTGTGGCGGTGAACGCCATCGACCTGCGCATTGCCGAGGGCAGCTACTGCTGCCTGCTGGGCCCTTCGGGCTGTGGCAAGAGCACCACCTTGCGCATGATTGCGGGGCATGAGTCGGTCAGCAGCGGCGACATCCTGATGGGCTCGCGCAACATCACCGACCTGCCAGCCGCGGCCCGGGGCACGGCCATGATGTTTCAGAGTTTTGCGCTGTTTCCGCACCTGACGGCGCTCGACAACGTGGCCTTCAGCCTGAAGATGAAGGGCGTGCCCCAGGCCGAGCGCCGGCAGCAGGCCCAGGCCCTGCTGGAGCGGGTGGCCATGGGCCACCTGGCGCAGCGCTTGCCGGCCGAGCTGTCGGGTGGCCAGCAACAGCGCGTGGCGCTGGCGCGGGCGCTGATGAATCACCCCAAGGTCTTGCTGCTGGACGAGCCGCTGTCGGCGCTTGATCCGTTCTTGCGCATCCAGATGCGGGCCGAGCTGCGGCGCTGGCAGCAGGAGCTGGGCCTGACCTTCGTCCATGTCACCCACTCGCAGGAAGAGGCCATGGCCCTGGCCGACACCATGGTGGTGATGAATCACGGCGTGATCGAGCAGGTGGGCTCGCCACACCAGATCTACAACCGCCCGGTCAACGAGTTTGTTGCCCGTTTCATGGGCGGGCACAACGTGTTGCGCCTGCCGCAGGGCCTGACCGCCGTGCGCAACGACCACCTGCAACTGGGCACCCCGGCCGAGGCCTGCCCCAGCCTGGGCGGCACGGTGACCGATGTCGAGTACCAGGGCAGCCATGTGCTGCTGGGCGTCGAGGCCATTGACCAGCAAGGCCCCACCGGCGTCACCGTGATGGTGCCCGAGGCCCGCTTTGCGGAGCAGCCGGTGCAACTGGGCCAGGCAGTGAGCCTGTGGTGGCAGCCCCAGCAGGCCCACGCCCTGGCAGCGTGATGTGTCCCAAACGATTTCTTGTCTTTCCCCGCGTGACGTCTTTCTCTTCAACTTCCTTTCACTTCTGGAGCTTTGACCATGTCTGATTCCCAGTCCTCTTTCACGACCGATGTGTCCCAGACCGCCGTGCAGCGCCGCGCTTTGCTCAAGGGCACGGCGGGCATCCTGGCCGCGGGCGTGTTCCCGGCCGTGCATGCGCAGGAGAAACCCGTGCTGCGCTACCTGGGCACGGCGGTCAACCAGGACAAGGCCATCGCCGAGAAGTTCAAGGCCGACACCGGCATCACCCTGCAGTACGTGGCGGTGACCACCGATGACGTGACCAAGCGCGCCGTGACCGCGCCCAACAGCTTCGACCTGATCGACACCGAGTACTTCTCGCTCAAGAAGATCGTGCCGACCGGCAACCTCAAGGGCATCAGCACCAAGCGCGTGAAGAACGCTGACAAGATCACTTCGCTGTTCACCAGCGGCACCGTGGCCGGCAAGCTGGTGGGTGATCAGGGCACGGCGCCCAAGAAGGTGATCTTCCTGGAGGGCGAGAAGAGCAAAGCCTTTGCCAAGGCCCCGACCGAGTGGATGTCGCTGATCCCCACCACCTACAACGCCGACACCCTGGGCATCCGCCCCGACCTGATCAAGCGCCCGATCAGCTCTTGGGCCGAACTGCTGAACCCCGAGTTCAAGGGCAAGGCCGCGATCCTGAACATCCCCTCGATCGGCATCATGGACGCCGCCATGGTGGTCGAGGCCAAGGGCATCCACAAGTACGCCGACAAGGGCAACATGAGCAAGGCCGAGATCGACCTCACGATCAAGACCCTGATCGAGGCCAAGAAGGCGGGGCAGTTCCGCGCCCTCTGGAAAGACTTCAACGAGTCGGTCAACCTGATGGCCTCGGGCGAGGTGGTGATCCAGTCGATGTGGTCACCCGCCGTGACCGCCGTGCGCGGCAAAGGCATCGACTGCGTGTTCCAGCCGCTCAAGGAGGGCTACCGTGCCTGGGCCTCGGGCTTTGGCCTGCCGGCCACGCTGTCGGGGGCCAAGCTGGATGCGGCCTACGAGTTCATCAACTGGTTCCTCGACGGCTGGGCCGGTGCCTACCTGAACCGCCAGGGCTACTACAGCGCCGTGCTCGACACCGCCAAGGCCAAGATGGAGGCCTACGAATGGGCCTACTGGATGGAGGGCAAGGCTGCCACCCAGGACATCAAGAACCCCCACGGCGAGGTGATTGCCAAGGCGGGCAGCGTGCGCGATGGCGGCAGCTACGAGCAGCGCATGGGCGGCATCGCCTGCTGGAACGCGGTCATGGACGAGAACGAGTACATGGTGCGCAAGTGGAACGAGTTTGTCGCGGCCTGACCCCATGAGCACGGTCGCTGCCCCCACCCAGGCGCCGGCCGGCGCCGCGGCGCGCGGGCTGCCTGCCTGGTGGCAGGCGGCCCCTTTCAGTGCGGTGTTCGCACTGTTCTTCGTACTGCCCCTGTTGCTGGTGCTGATGGTCAGCTTCTGGCACTTCAACGAGTACGAGCTGATCCCTGGGTTCACCTGGCACAACTATGCCGCCATCTTCGAGGGCTGCAGCCAGCGCACCGAGCAAGGCGATCTGTGCGTGACCCTGAGCACCTACCTGTCCACGCTCAAGTTTTGCGCTCTGGTGTGGGGCATCACCTTGGTGCTGGGTTTTGCGGTGGCTTACTTTCTGGCCTTCCACGTGCCGTCGGCGGGCCTGCAGACCGGTCTGTTCGTGCTGTGTACCGTGCCGTTCTGGACCTCGAACGTGATCCGCATGATCTCCTGGGTGCCCCTGTTGGGCCGCAACGGCCTGGTCAACCAGACCCTGCAGGGCCTGGGCCTGATCCAGACGCCCATCGATGGCCTGCTGTATTCGGATTTCTCGGTGGTGCTGGCCTTTGTGCACCTGTACACCCTGTTCATGATCGTGCCCATCTTCAACAGCATGATGCGCATCGACCGCAGCCTGCTGGAGGCTGCCAGCGATGCAGGGGCCTCGGCCTGGCAGACGCTGTGGCATGTGATCGTGCCGCTGTCGCGCACCGGGGTGCTGATTGGCTCAATCTTCGTGATCACCATCGTCATGGGCGATTTCGTCACCATCGGCGTGATGGGCGGGCAGCAAATCGCCTCGGTGGGCAAGATCATCCAGGTGCAGACCTCGTACCTGCAGTTTCCGCTGGCGGCGGCCAATGCCGTGATTTTGCTGGCGGTGGTGTTGATGATCATCTGGGGCCTGACCCGGTGGGTCGACATCCGCCGTGAGTTGTGAGGAGGTGAGCATGTCCAGTTCCATGACCCGTCGACGCGCCCCCGGCTTCTGGCCGCTGGCCCTGGTCTTTGCCTTGTTCGTGGCCTTTCTGTACGGCCCCATGCTCACCATCGTGGTGCTGAGCTTCCAGGGGCCCGAGGGCGGGCTGACCTTTCCGTTGCGCGGGGTGTCGCTGCACTGGTTTGCCCAACTGGCCCAGGGCCTGGGCACGGTGGACATCGGTGCCGCCTTTTTGCGCTCGCTCGGCCTGGGGGCCATGGTGATGCTGCTGACCGTGGTCCTGTCGGTGCTGGCGGGGCTGGCTTTTCGCAAGCGGCTGCGTGGCGGGCAGGTGCTGTTCTTCGTGACGGTGGCCAGCCTGATCATGCCCTCCATCGTGGTGTCGCTGGGCATCGGGCTGCAGTTTCGCCTGCTCGACGACGGGCTCAAGGCTTTGCTGGCCTGGGGCGGGGCAGATTCGCTGCTCGAAGGCTACGGCAGTTCACTCGGGCTGATGACCTCGGCGCTCGGTGCTCACCTGACCTGGACGCTGCCCTTCGGGCTGCTGATCATGTTCGCGGTGTTCAACCGTTTCAACCCGGCTTATGAAGAGGCGGCCCGCGATCTGGGGGCCACGCCCTGGCAGACCTTCCGCCATGTGGTGCTGCCCCTGATCGGCCCCTCGGTGGTGGGCGTGGGCATGTTCGGTTTCACCTTGAGCTGGGACGAGATCGCCCGCACCTCGCAGGCCATCGGCGACGTGAACACGCTGCCGCTGGAGTTGCAGGGCCTGACCGCCACCGTCACCACCCCGGCCATCTATGCGCTGGGCACGGTGACCACGGTGGTGTCATTCGCGGTGATGGGACTGGCCGTGACCGCGGCCGCCGGTATGAAGCGGCGCCGCCGCAAGGAAGCTCGATGACTTTGACCGCCGAAACCCCTGTGCCCCCCCTGAGTGACAGCGAGATGTACGAGCGCATCGTCTCGGCGGTGCTGGACCACCACCTGCCGCCCGGCACCAAGCTGGTCGAAGACAAGCTGGCCACGGCCTTCGGGGTGTCGCGCACCCGCATCCGGCCGGTGCTGGTGCGCCTGGCCAATGAGCAGATCGTCACCCTCACCCCCAACCGCGGCGCCACCATCGCCCAACCCACCGAGCAGGAGGCCCGCGAGGTGTTTGGCGCCCGCCGCCTGATCGAACCCATGCTGGTGGAGCTGTTCATCCAGCGTGCCAGCATGGGCGAGGTGCAGCAACTGCGCGACAGCATCGAGCAGGAGGAGGCCGCCCGGGCCCAGGGTGACATGCGCCGCGCCATTCGTTTGTCCGGTGACTTTCACCTGCGCATTGCCGAAGGCTCGGGTCACCAGACCCTGGGCCGCATCCTGCGCGAGCTGGTGTCGCGCACCTCGCTGATCCTCATGACCTACAGCGCGGCCCATGCCCGCGAGCGTGAAGAGGCCACCGCCTGCGGTTGCCGAGAGCACCGGGCGCTGATTGACGCCATCCGCCTGCGCGACCCGGCCGAAGCGGCCCGCCGCATGCGCGACCATTTGGCCCGACTGGAGTCGCAGCTGCATTTTGGGCCCGATGTGGCGGCGCCGCCTGACCTGCTTGCCCTGCTGGGCGGTGCGAGCTGAAGCGCACATGAAACGCTCATGAAACGCCTTCTGGTCATCAATCCCAACACCTCCGAGTCGGTGAGTGCGCTGCTGCAACAGCACATCAGCCAGGCCTTGGCGGCCCGGGCGCCCGCCCTGGCGGCGCAAACCGTGACGGCGCGATTCGGCGCCCCCTACATCGCAGACGAGGTCAGCTACCAGGTGGCCGGCCACGCGGTGCTCGATGCCTGGGACGCCGAGCAGGCGCGCGCCATGGCACCGCCTGAAGCTGTGCTGATCGGGTGTTTTGGCGACCCCGGCCTGTGGGCCCTGCGGGAGTGTTCGCCTGTGCCCGTCACCGGCCTGGCCGAGGCGGCCTTCACCGAGGCAGGCCGCCTGGGGCGATTTGCCGTGGTCACCGGTGGCGAGCGCTGGGGTCCGATGCTGCAGCGCCTGGCACTGCAACTGGGCTTTGCACCGCAACTGGCCGGGGTGTGGACGGTGGCACCCAGCGGTGCCGAGATGGCCGCCGACCCGGAGGGCGCTCAGCGTGTGCTGGCCCAGGCCTGCCAGGCCGCCCAGGCGCAGTGGGCGCCCGAGGCCCTCATCATCGGCGGCGCAGGTCTGGCCGGCATGGCGGCTCGCCTGCAGCCCGACATTGATGGGCCGCTGATCGACAGCGTGCAGGCCGGCGTGCGCTGGATGCTGGAGCAATTGGCGCCCACCCCGGTGGCTTGATGCCCGGCCGTGCCTCGCGCGCAGCCGGTGTTCACACCAGAGGCACAGTCAGCTGTTCGATCACGGTGCGGGTCTCAGGTCGGACACCACGCCACCAGGCGAAGGCCTCGGCGGCCTGCTCGGCCAGCATGCCGACGCCATCGGCCCATTGGGCCACGCCGGCACCTTGAGCCAGTCGCAAAAAGGGTGTCAGCCCTTTGCCGTAGGCCAGCTCGTAGGCCAGCGTACAACTGGCAAACACCGAGACCGGGACCGGGGGCAACTCGGCGTGCAGGCTGGCCGAGGTGGCATTGAACACCAGATCGAAATTCTGGCCCTGCAGCGCCGGCAGGCTGCTGGCGCGCACCGCCCCTTGTTGGGCGCCGATTTGCGCCAGGGCCTGGGCCTTGTCGAAGCTGCGGTTGGCAATCACCAGTTCGGCCGGCTGTTCGGCCAGAAAGGGCAGCAGCGCGCCGCGCGCGGCCCCGCCCGCGCCCAACATCAGCACGCGTTTGCCGCGCAAAGGCTGGCCCAGGTTGTGCACCACGTCGCGTACCAGGCCCACGCCATCGAAGTTCTCGGCCAGCACGCGCTCGCCGTCGAACTTCATTGCATTGGCGGCCCCGGCCAGCCGGGCCGCGGGCGAGTGCTCGGTGGCGTAGGCAAAGGCATCAAGCTTGAAGGGCGCGGTGATGTTGAGGCCCCGCCCGCCCTGGGCGCGAAAGGCGTCGACCGTGGCGGCAAATCGGCCCAGCGGGCCCTCGATGCGGGTGTAGTCGATGTCCTGGCCGGTGGCTTGGGCAAAGCTGCCGTGGATCAGGGGGGATTTGCTGAAGGCAATCGGGTTGCCGATGACGGCATAGCGGTCGGTCATGGGGAGAGGCTCCGGTACAAGGTGGGAGGTCAGCGGCTGAACAGCACGCCTTCGGCCTGCAGGGCGGCGATCTCGTCGGCGCTGTAGCCCAGGGCGGCGGCCACCTCGGCGTTGTGTTGGCCCAGGTCAGGGGCCACCTGGTGCACCGTGGTGTCGCACTCTGAAAACCGGAAGGGCAGATTGGGCAGGCGCAGCGTGCCATAGCGCGGGTGTTGCTGCTCCAGGAGCATGCCGCGGGCCTGGATCTGCGGGTCGTCGATGACCTCGTCAATGCGCTGCACCTTGGCGGCCGGCACATCGATGCCGTCCAACAGGGCCAGCACCTGGGCCACGGTGCGTTGCGCGATCCAGGGCTTGACCACGGCCAGGATCTCTTCGCGCCCGGCGTTGCGGCCGTTGGCGTCGTGAAAGCGGGTGTCGGCGCCAAAACCCGAAGGGCCGCCGTGTTGCTCGACCAGGGCGGCAAAGCGTCGCCAGGCGTCGTCTACCTGGGCGGCCAGCACCAGGTCGCCGTCCTGGGCGCGGAACACGCCATACAGGGTGGAGGTGGGCATGTCGTGTCCGGTCTGCTGGGGCAGCACCTGCCCGCCCGACAGGGTGTAGCACTGCACCGCGTACTCGTGCATCGAGACCAGGGTGTCGTACAGGGCCATGTCGATGTGCTGGCCCCGGCCACTGCGCTCCCGCCCCAGCAGGGCTGCATTGATGGCGGCCACCGCGTGGATGCCGGTGTACATGTCGCCCAGCGAGATGCGCAGCAAGGGCGGCGCCTCGCCGGGGCTGCCCACCATCTGCATGATGCCGCTCTTGGCCTCGGCGATCAGGCCGAAGCCGGCCCGGTGCGAGTCAGGGCCGGTGTGACCGTAGGCCGAGATCGAGCAGTACACCAGGCGCGGGTTGCGCGCGGCCAGTTCGGCGTAGCCCAGGCCCAGCTTGTCGAGCGCGCCGGGGCGGTAGTTCTCGATGAACACATCGGCCGAGTCGCACAGGCGGTGCATGAAATCCTTGCCCCGCGGGTCGCGCATGTTCACGCTCACGCCTTGTTTGCCCATGTTCAGTTGCAGAAAGTAGCCGCTTTGCTGCTCGTCGATGATGTGGCTGTGCTGGCGGCCGGCGTCGCCGCCACCGGGGCGCTCCACCTTGATCACCTCGGCGCCCAGGGCGGCCAGGCAGCGGCCCACATAGGGGCCGGCCAGAAAGTGGCTGTAATCGATCACGCGCAGGCCGGCCAGCGGCAGGGCTTGGGTTGTGGGGCTCATGAAAGGCTTTCGGTGTGGGGGCTGTCGGCTCAGAAACAGCCCGGGCGGCGCGGGATCATCAGGCGATGTTCGCCCTGCTGGACCACCTGGCCATGCTGGTTGATCAACTCCGAGGGCAGCACCACGATGCCCCAGCCGGGGCGGCTTTTGGAGGCGCGCAGGCCGCTCACGCTGAAGCGCACCTGCAGGCTGTCGTTGATCTTGATGGGCAGGAGAAAGTCCCAGGTCCAGCCCAGCGACATGCCGGGCAGAAAACGGTACTCGCTGCGTGTCTTGAGGCCATCGGCGATCGACAGGCCGAACAGCCCGTGGGCCACCCGGGTGCCGAAGGGCGTCGTCCTGGCGTAGTCCTCGTCGATGTGCACGGGCGTGTAGTCGCCCGTCAGTTCAGCGTAGGCGTTGATGCGCGCCTCGGTCACCGCGTAGCTCGGGCTGAGGCAGACATCGCCCTCGCGGGCATCGTCCCAGTATTTTTCGGGGGTCTCGAAGTGGATCGTGGGGGGGGTGAGTTTCATCGGCGGCTTTCTGGAGGGGTAGGCGCTTCAGGCCCGGGGCTTCACGGCCAGGGCCTGGGCCACGCTGCCGGGGGCGGCCTGGATCAACTCCAAGGCCAGGCCGTCGGGCAATTGCAGCCAGTTGCGGCCCTGGGGCAGGCGGGTCACGCCCCAGGGCTCGGCGGCGACCAAGGCGGCCTCCAGGTCATCGACCATCACGCCCAGGTGGGCCAACCAGCCGCTGTCGTTGCTTGGGGGCGCTTCAAAGCCGGGTGTGGCCATCAGTTGCAGGCCGCCCAGGGTCCAGTACTGGCGTGGATCCTCGGTGGGGCCGTCGATCTCGCGCACGTCCATGCCCAGCACCTCGTAGAAGAAACGGATGTGCCAGTGGATGTCTTTGACGCGCACGGCCACATGCTCGACATAGGCGCGGGTAGGGGGCTGAAATGGGGTGTTCATGGACTGGCTCAAGCGAAGGGTTTCAATGGGGCAGGGCGGCTTCGAGGCCCTTGATGCAGGCCACCAGGGTCTGGTTGACGGGTGTGGCCACGCCGTGGCGCTGGCCCCAGCGCAGCACGGCGCCGTTGATGAAGTCGATCTCGGTCACCGAGCCCTTCTCCAGGCTTTGCAGCATCGAGGTCTTGAAGTCGTCCGGCAGGCCGGCCGCCGCCTTGAGCCAGGCCGAGCGGGGTTCGGTGTGGCTCAGGCGCACGCCGGCGGCGGCGGCCACCTGCATGGCTTCCTGCACTGCGGCCACGGCGGTGGCCTCGACCTCGGGGATGCGGTACAGCGGCCCATAGGGCAATCGGGTGATGCTGCTGACGGCGCCGGTGGCCACATTGATCAGCAGCTTGTCCCACATCACGCCGAAGATGTTGTCGCTCACCGTGGTGAGCAGACCGGCACCGTTGAAGGCCTCGGCGATGGCCAGGGCGCGCGGGCTGATCCGGCCATCGAGTTCGCCGATCAGGGTCTCCTTGCCCGCCGTGCCGGCGATGATCTGGCCCGGGGCCAGCATCACCCCGCCCACATAGGTCTTGCCGGCCAACACGTGCTCCCGCCCCACGATGTCGGCCAGGATGTCCTCATGGCCCAGGCCGTTCTGCAGTGACAGCACCACGGTCTGCGGTCCCACCAGCGAGGTGGCCGCGGCCATGGCCTCGCGGGTGTGGAAGGATTTGACCAGCACGATCACCAGGTCCACGGGCGCCAGGCCTGCGGCGCTTGGCGCAGCCTTCACGCGCACGCTGGTTTCAACGTCGCCGCGGCGCATCCTCAGGCCGTGCTGCGCGATGGCGGCCACCTGGGCCACGTTGCGGTTGATCAGCACCAGCTCATGGCCGGCCTCGGCCAGGGTGCCTCCGATGGCACAGCCCAGGGCGCCTGCGCCTAATACCGCAATCTTCAAAATCGTCTCCCGTGTTGGATGGGGGTGATTCTGGGCAGCAGGCCTGATTTGATCCAGGCAGTAGCCGCAATACACTTCATTGCGTTTGGCAATACACCTGTGAGCGATTTCATGAGCACCGATCTGCACCTGATCGACCCCCGGCACCTGGCTTTTCTGGATCGCCTGCACCGCAGCCGCAGCGTGACGCGGGCGGCCGAGCAACTGGGCCTGAGCCAGCCCACCGTCAGCGTCTGGCTGGCCCAGCTGCGTGAATCCCTGGGCGATCCGCTGTTCGTGCGCACCAGCGAGGGCATGCTGCCCACCCCTCGGGCCGAGGCCATGATGGACACGGTGCGCAGCGTGCTCGAAGGGCTGCGCCGCCTGAGTGAGCCCGCGGCCGCCTTCGAGCCTGCCCGCAGCGAGCGCGAGTTCCGCATCTTCATGACCGATGCCAGCCACATCACGCTGCTGCCGCGCCTGTTCACGCACGTGCATGCCCTGGCACCCGGCGTGCGGCTGGAGGCTGCGCCGATCCGACCCGGCCTGGTGCAGGCCTTGGAAAACGGCGAGGCCGATCTGGCCCTGGGGCTGTTGCCTGAGCTGGAGACCGGCTTCTTCCAGCAGGCTTTGTTCGTGCAGGACTGGGTGTGTCTGGCCAATGCCCGCCACCCGCGCATCCAGGGGCGCTTGAGCCGGGCCACCTATGCCAAGGAGGCCCATGCCGGTGTGGTGGCCGGCACGGGGCAGATGTTGCTGGAGGACGCCCTGAAACGCGCCCGGGTGCAGCGTCAGGTGCGGCTCAAGGTGCCGGGCTTTCTGGGCCTGTCAACCATTCTGGCGACCACCGACCTGATCGGCACGCTGCCCAGGCAGATCGGCGAGACCCTGGCGCAGGGCAGCGGGCTGCAGGTGCTGGACTGCCCGATTCCGATCGCGAGCTTCACGGTCAAGCAGCACTGGCATGCGCGCTTTCACCACGACCCGGCCAACCGGTGGTTGCGGGGTGTGTGCGCGGCCTTGTTCATGCAGGCCGAGGGCCCTGCACCGGCTGGCCGGGCTCGCTCATCGGCGCCCACAGGATCTCGCCCGCGGTCGAGTCGGTGACGAACAGCGTGCGCCGGTCTGCCCCGCCAAAAGCCACATTGGTCAGCGAGTGGCCGGCAGGGCCGCGCAGCACCTCGGCCGGCTCGGCGCGGCCATTGAGCACCCACACATAGGCCAGGCCCGGGTTGGCCACGATCAGGCGGCCGGCCTCGTCCATGGCCAGGCCGTCGGGGCCGCTGGGCCCGTAGGAGGTAAAGAACTGCCCGGCCTTGGCCACCGAGCCATCGGCCAGCAGCGGCATGCGCCACACGCAGTTGCCGCGGGTGGCGGCCACGAACAGAAAGCGCTCGTCGGGTGACAGCACGATGCCATTCGGGCTGGGCACGTTGTTCAGCAGCAGGTCCAGCCGGCCTTCGGGCGAGAGTCGGTAGACCCGGCCCGTCGGGTCGTGCAGGCCGGTCTGGCCCTGGTCGGTGAAGTACAGATTGCCCAGCCGGTCAAAGCACAGGTCGTTCACGCCCTTGAAGCTTTCGGTGTTGCGCCGCGCCAGCAGCGGGCGCAGGCTGCCCCGGGTCACGTCCAGCACCATCAGGCCGTTCAGGTAGTCGGTGATCAGCAGCTCGGTCGGGCTCATGAGCTTCATGCCGTTGGGCTCGCCGTCCCACTGGGCCACCAGCTCCCATTCGCCTTTCGGGTCGATGCGGAACACCCGACCGAAGGGGATGTCGGTGACATACAGGTTGCCCTGGGCATCGAACACCGGGCCTTCCAGAAACGAGTCGGCAGCGCGGCCGCCCTGGTTGGCATCGCCCCAGACAGTGCGCCTTGCCTGCCGGTACTTGCCCGGCAGGGCGCTGAAGGTGTCGAGGGTGCGGACCGTGGGCGGGTTCAGCAAAAACATGTCTGGGTGTCCTCAGAGGCTGGCAAAGCCGTACAGCACGGCGGGGTTGTCGACGAGGATGCGATGGCGCTGGGCGGCATCCGGGGCCCATTGTGCGATCAGGTTGAAGTAGGCCGCATCGTCGGGTTTGGCGTCGGCCTTCTTGGTCGGGTGGGGCCAGTCGCTGCCCCAGACCAGGCGCTCGGGGGCTTGGCGCAGCAGGGCCTGGGCCACGGTGCCGACATCGCTCAGATCGGCACGCTGGGCCGTGATGTAGGCCCCCGACAGCTTGAACCAGGTGCGCCCGCCGTCCAGCCAGCGCTGGTACAGCCGCCAGGCCGGGTGCTGCAGGCCGGCCGGCTGGGGCAACTGGCCCATGTGGTCGATCACCAGCGGGCAGGCCAGTTGGCTCAGGGCCGTCTCGTGCGCCTGCAGCAGCGCGGCCGTGCCGTTGACCTGCAGGTGCCAGCCCCGTTCGGCCAGGCGCTTTGACAAGGGCACCATCATGTCGGCACTGACGCCGACCAGAAAGCTCAGGTTGAAGCGCACACCGCGCACGCCGGCCTCGTGCAGGGTCTGCAGCTCGGCCTCGCTGGCCTCGGTGCCCAGCACAGCCACGCCGCGGGCCTGGGGGCCGGCGGCGCGCAAGGTGTCGAGCAGCAGGCGGTTGTCGGTGCCGTAGGTCGAAGGCTGCACGATCACATGGCGCTGCAGGCCCAGGCGGCGCTGCAGCAGGCGGTAATCGGCCAGGCTGGCGTCGGCCGGCAGCAAGGTGGCGCTGGGGTGGGCCGGGTAGCGTCGGTCGTAGATGTGGTGGTGGCAGTCGCAAGCCCCGGCCGGCACCTCGAAGTTCGGGGTGTCCTGACCCGCCGAATGCGGCACGCTCAGGGCCTCGGGCCGGGGCGCGCCCGGGCGGGCCGCTGTCTGAGCGCAGGCACTCAGCAGGGCCCCGGCGCCCAGGGTCAGCCATTGGCGGCGGGAGGTTGGGGCCGGTGTAGTGGTGGTCATGGTGGCGGTGGGCTCAGTCATCGTTGATCTTCAGCAGGCGGGCCAACTGGCTCCAGTGGTTGGTCTCGGCGGCGATCTGGCGGTCGAACTCATCGCCGCAGGCCAGCATCGGGTCCATGCCCAACTGCTGCAGCCGGTCGGCCCCGGCGCTCGAGGTGGCAAAGCGGCTGACCTCGGTCTGCAGCTTGTGCAGTACCGGCTCGGGGGTCTGGGCCGGGGCCAGCACGCCGTACCAGGCGTCGGCCCGATAGCCCCTGATGCCGGACTCCTCGAAGGTGGGCACCTGGGGCAGGGCGCCCACGCGTTGGGGGGCGGCCACCGCCAGGGCCAGCAGCTTGCCCGACTTGATCGAGGGCAGCACCGAACCCAGCGAGGCGAAGGAGGCCATCACCTGGCCCGCCATCACATCGGCGATGGCCGGTGCTGCGCCCTTGTAGGGCACGTGAGTGAGCTTCACGCCTGCCCGCTGGGCAAAGTCTTCGCCGGCAAAGTGAACCGAACTGCCCAGGCCGGGCGAGGCGTAGGTGATCGCGCCGGGCTGGCTTCTGGCCTTGGCCAGAAAGTCGGCCAGTCGGCTCAGACCGGCTTGAGGGCCCACCACCAGCACGGTGGGCGAGGCCCCGATGCGGCACACGGCTTTGAAGGATTTCACCGGGTCGAACTGGATCTGGCGGCTGTACAGCGCGCTGATCATGGTGTGGTTGGTCGCCGCCATCAGCAGGGTATGGCCGTCCTTGGCCTGGGCCACCGCCTGGGCGGCGATGATGGTGTTGGCGCCGGGCCGGTTGTCCACGATCACGGGCTGGCCCAGGGCCTTGCCCAGGGGGTCGGCCAGGGCTCGTGCCACGATGTCGGTGGGCCCGCCGGCGGTGAAGCCGACCAGCAGCCTGACCGGCTGGGTGGGCCAGGGGGCGGGGCTCTGGGCCTGGGCCGAGGCGGCGGCCAGCAGGCCGATGCCCAGCACGGTGGCGGTGCACAGGGCCTTCATTGCTTTTCAAAAGCGGTGTTGGCCACCACCTTGCCCCACGAATCGGTGCTTTCCTTCAGCATCCTGGCCATGTCGGCACTCCCGATCTGGCGCGGTTCGGCGCCCATGTTGGCGGCAAAGGCCTGCAGGTCGGCGCTGGCCATGGCCCGGGCGATTTCGGCCTGCAGCTTTTGCAACACCGGGGCCGGGGTGCCCTTGGGGGCCCACAGGCCGGTCCAGTTGACCACGCCGCTCCAGCGGACGCCGGCCTCGGCAAACGTGGGGGCGTCGGGCAGGGCGGGCAGGCGCTTGTCACCGCTCACAGCCAGCACGCGCATCTTGCCCCCCTTGACATTGCCCATCACCCCGGCTGGTGAGGCGATCTGGAAGTCCACGGTGTTGGACAGCACCGCCTGGGTGGCTTCGCCCGCGCCCTTGAAGGGCACGTGCATGAAATTGACGCCCGCGGCAATGCCCAGGGCCTCGCTGGCAAAGTGGGGCGTGGTGCCGGGGCCACCGGTGCCATAGGTGATCTGGTTGGGCTCTTTGCGGGCCACTGCCAACAGCTCTTGCAGGCTGTGGAAGCGCGAACCGGCGTTGACGGCCAGGGCCATGGGCGCAAACACAAAGGCACTGACGGGCTGCAGGTCCTGCGCCGGATCGAAGGGCAGCTTCTTGAAGATGTGGGGCAGCAGCGAGAAGGTGGTGTCGTTGGCCATCAGGGTGTAGCCGTCGCCCTCGGCCTTGGCCACCTGGGTGGCGCCGATGGTGCCGGTGCCGCCGGCCTTGTTCTCGATGTAGAAGCTCTGGCCGGTCTGCTCGGTGAGCTTCTGGGCGATTTTGCGCGTGACCACGTCCACGGCGCCGCCTGGGCCGTAGGGCACCACGATCTTCACGGGCTTGGCGGGCCAGGGGGTTTGGGCCCAGGCCTGGCAGGCGGTGCCGGCCAGCAAGGCGGCGCCGAGAGCCAGCGCGCTGCGACGGGCGATCGGGGAGGGCCGTTCAAAGTGTTCTTGCATGGTGTGTCTCTTTTGAAATCGGAAGGGGGAGCTCAGTTCAGGGTGATGCCCGCGGTGCGGATCACCTGGGCCCATTGCCGCGATTCGGCTTGCAGAAAGCGGTTGAAATCAGCGTGGCTGCTGCCCACGGCCTGCGCCCCCTGGGCGGCGAGGCGTTGTTGCAGTTCGGGGCTGGCCATGGCGGCGCGCACTTCGGTCTCCAGGCGGGCCAGGATGTCGGGTGGGGTTTTGGCGGGTACCCACAGGCCATTCCATTCCTGGGCTACAAAGCCGGGGCTGCCGGATTCGGCCACCGTGGGCAGGGCCGGCAGGCTGGGCACGCGGGTACCGGCGGTCACGGCCAGGGCGCGCAGCTTGCCGCCCTTGACCAGGGGCCCGCTGGCGGACATGGCCGAGAACATCATGTCCACCTGGCCCGCCATCAGATCGTTCAGGGCCGGGGCACCGCCCCGGTAGGGGATGTGGGTGATGAACAGCTGCTGGCGCTGCTTGAACAGCTCGCCAGCGAGGTGCTGGGCACTGCCATTGCCGGCCGAGGCAAACGACAGGCTGCCCGGCTTGGCTCGGGCGGCCTGAATCAGCTCGTTCAGATTGCGCCAGGGCGCCTGGGTGGGCACCACCAACAACATGGGCACCTGCATCAGCAGTGAGACCGGCGCCAGGTCTTTCACAGGGTCAAACGGCAGGGTGATCAGGTGCGGGTTGACCGTGAAGCCCGTGGCGTCGAGCAGCAGGGTGTAGCCGTCGGCCGGCGCCTGGGCCACGGCGGCGGCGCCGATCGAGCCCCCGGCGCCAGGTCGGTTGTCGATGATGATGGGTGTCTTGAGGCGTTCGCCCAGCACCGTGGACAGGCCGCGTGCGGTCTGGTCGGCCGCGCCGCCGGCCGGGTAGGGCACGATCAGGCGGATGGGGCGTGTGGGCCAGTCGCTGTTGGCCGCGTGCGCAGGCGCGGCCGGGATCAGGCTGGCGAGGCCGGCGCCCAGCAGGGCGCGGCGGTGGTGATCGATGGGCATGGCTCTTGTCTCATTGTTTTGAATCGGGGCCGCGGGGGGCAGCGGGTTTACACCGGGGTCCGCACAGCGCTACACCGTCGCGATCGGGGTGGCTGGCGAGCCCACCGCCCCCGGCAGGCGCAGCGGCGGGGCCGTCAGCAGAAAGTGCTGCCGCCCGTGCTGGCGCAGCCAGGTGGCCAGCTCGGTGAAGTACCACAGCTCCCCCAGGTGGATGCCGTGCTTGAACAGGCAGTGCTCGTGCAGTGGCAGCCGGGGCTGGCGCAGCGGGCTGGGGCTGGTCAGCTTGGGCACCACCAGCTCCACCGCCGGGTTGTCGGCCAGCAGGCAAGCCAGGCGGCTGTCGGTGATCCAGTTCAGCAGGCGCTTGTCGTGCCCGTCCAGCCCGCTGCCGCTGGCGTGCAGGCGGTCCAGATCGGGCTGGCGGTTCATGGCCAGCAGGGTGTCGGCAAAGCCGGTGTGCAGGCACACCATGTCGCCGGCGTCGATCTCGATGCGGTCGGCCTCCAGCAGGCGCATCAGGGGGTCGTAGCCCACAGCGCGGCGTTCGCGACCCAGGTGGTGCGCGAGGTCGATCATCACACCCCGGCCCTGCACGCCGTGTTCGGCCAGGCGTTCGATGCCCAGCGCGGCGGCCTCGGGCGCCGGGTAGCGCGCCCAGTCGGCCACGGCCTGCGGGTCTTCAACACCTGGGCGGATGTCGGTGCCGGCGCGAAAGCCGTTGTAGAACACGGCCTCGGCTACGCCGTCGCCATCGGCATCGAAGCGGCTGCCCACATGGGCCAGGCTGTCCCACTGGGTGCTGTACTGCAGGCTCATCAGCAGCACGTCATCATTCACCACGTCGGTCAGGTCGGGGTCTTCACCCTGGTAAGACCAGCAAAAGCCCTGCTGCCCTTGGCTTTGGCCATCGCGCAGCACGCTGTAGCGGCGTGGTGGCATGCGGCGCGGGTTCATGCGCTGGCCGCCGGGCACGTCCAGCGGCAGCGACAGGCAGAAGGTGCGGCCTACCTTCACCTCGGCCACACCTTGCAAGACCTTGCGCGCGTCCACCAGGTTCATGCGGCCGCGCTGGTCGTCGGGGCCGAACTCGCCCCAGCTGCTGTCCGGCGGGGCCTGCTTCCATCGGCGGGGGCTTGGGTTCATGGCGGGCCTCCGGGCTCAGGCGGCCTGAGTGCTGGCCTGCAGCACGGCCAAGGTGTTGCGGGCGGCGGCCACCCCCATGTTGATGTAGGCGTCGCTGGTCACCCCGCCGATGTGCGGGCTCAGCGTGAAGCCAGGCTGGCCATGGAAGGGGTGGGGCGCCGTCATCGGCTCGACGGCAAAGCTGTCCAGCCCGGCCGAGGCCACCTGGCCCGACTGCACAGCGGCCAGCAGAGCCGGCTCGTCGATCAGGCCGCCGCGGGCCGTGTTCACCACCAGCACGCCGCGCTTGCAGCGTGCCAGGGTGTCGGCATTGAGCAGGTGGCGGTTCTCGGGTGTCAGAGGGCAGTGCAGAGAGATCACATCCGACTCGGCCCACAGGGTGTCCAGGGTGACCGGGGTGATGTCGTCAGGCAGGTCGCGGGCGAAGGGGTCGAAGCCGATGACACGCATGTCCATCGCCAGGCACATGCGGGCAAAGCGGCGCCCGATGGCCCCCAGGCCCACCAGGCCGACGGTACGGCCACCCAGCTCCAGGCTCTTGTGCGTGGCCTTGTCCCAGTGGCCAGCGTGCATGCGCTGGTTCAGGGTGACCACCGATTTGGCGCCGGCCAGCATCAGGGTCAGGGCCTGTTCGGCCACGGCGGCGGCATTGGCGCCCACGGCGGCGGTCACGGCAATGCCGCGTTCGGCCGCGGCGGCCTTGTCGATGGTGTCGGTGCCGCTGCCATGCTTGGAGATCACTTGGAGGGCCGGGGCCGCGTCCATGACGGCGGCGTTCACCCCGCTGTAGCGCACGATGATGCCCACCGGGTTGTGTTGGCGCGCCAATGCCTCGATGTCAGACAGTTGCGGGGTCTTGCCGGCGTAGACAATGTCGAAGTCGGTCAACAGGGCCAGGGCGGCCGGGGCGAGATCGGCGGCGGTGATGAGGATGACGGGGCGGCTCATCACAGCACCTCGCCTTCCTTGAGCACGCCGGCGGTCACCAGGGCGCTGGTCAGCCACTTGGCGGCGGTGTCGCCGGTCTTGATGGCGGCGATGCGCTTGGCCTCGGCCTGCACCTTGTGGGCGGCCAGCGGCAGCAGGGCTGGCAGTTGTTCGCGCTCGACCACCACCACGCCGTCTGCATCGCCAATGACCAGGTCGCCGGGGCACACGGTCACGCCGCCGCAGGAGATCGGGTGGCCGATGCGGCCCCCGTTGTTCTTGGTGGGGCCGTTGGGGTTGGTGCCCACCGAGAACACCGGGTAGTCCATCTCGTCGATCTCCAGGCTGTCGCGCACCGCGCCGTCCAGGATCACGCCGGCCAGGCCCAGCTGGCGGGCGGCGGTCATCATGATGGTGCCCATCAGGGCTGAGGTCTGGTCGCCCTTGCCATCCACCACCAGCACATCGCCGGGCTTGGCCAGCGACAGGGCGGCGTGGATCATCAGGTTGTCACCGGGGCGCACTTCCACGGTGAAGGCCGGCCCGGCCACCTTCATGCGCGGGCGCAGGGCCTGGATGCGGCCATGCAGGGCGCCGCGGCGGCCCGCGATGTCCGAGAAGATGGCCGGCTGGTACTGGCTGGCCTGGGCCACGTCCTCGGGGCTGACGCGGGGAAAGTCTTTGACGATGTCGGGGGTGCTCATGGTGGTTCCTTGGCGGTGTTGTCGGGGGGGGTGAAAACAGAAACGGAATGGGGTCGGGCTCAGTCGATGCGCGCGTCGGCCTCTTGCACGATGCGGCCCCAGCGCACCAGATCGGCCTTGAGCAAGGCCGCGAAGTCGGCCTGGCTGCCGCTGAGCACTTCGCCGCCTTCGCCCATCAGCCGGTTGCGCACCGTGGGCGATTGCAGGGCCTCGTTGATGGCGCTGTTCAGGGTGTTCAGCACAGGCGCGGGGGTGGCTGCCGGGGCCATGAAGCCGAACCAGGTGTTGGCCTCGAAGCCCTTGACGCCGGATTCGGCCACGGTGGGCACCTGGGGCAGTTGGGGCGAACGCTTGTCCGAGGTCACGGCGAGCGCTCTCATGCGCCCGCCCTTGAGGTGGCTGATGGCCGTGGGGATGGACGACACGTACAGGTCCATCTGCCCGCCCATCAGATCGGTCAGGGCTTGGGCCGAGCCCTTGTAGGGCACGTGCTGCAGGCGCACCCGGGCGGTTTTCTGCAGTTGCTCCATGGCCAGGTGTGCCACCGTGCCATTGCCCGGCGTGCCGAACACCAGGGCCCCCGGGGTCTGGCGGGCGGCCGCCAGCACTTCGGCCAGGCTTTTGTACTTGGACTGGTTGGGCACCACGATGACCAAGGGGGCTGTGGCGGCCAGGGCCACCGGCTTCAGGTCCTTGACCGGGTCGTAGGGCAGCTTGGCGTAGAGCGCCGGGTTGATGGCCAGGTTGCTGGTCTGGCCCAGCACCAGGGTGTAGCCGTCGGGTGCGGCCTTGGCCGCCGCGTCTACGCCCAGGTTGCCGCCGGCGCCGGGCTTGTTGTCGACCACCACGGTCCAGTGGCGGCTTTCGGTCAGTTGCTGGCCGATGGCTCGGGCAATGATGTCGGTGCCGCCGCCGGCCGGAAACGGTACCACCAGCCGGATCGGTTTGCTGGGGTAGGCCTCGGCGGCATGGGCCGGGGCGGTCACCAGGATCACGGCGCCCAACAGGGCGGCGCCCAGCCAGGGGCGGCGGGTGGCCTGATGCAGGCCTTGCAGGTTCACGTTCATGTTGTCTCCAGAGTGGACTTTGGGCAGCGGGGGCTGGTGTTGGCACCGCCCTCTTGTTGGGATCGGACTGTAGAAGAGCGTTTCAACAAGTACAATGGCGTTCCATCCAGTGAACCATGTGCCACCATGCGAAACTCATCAAAACCGGATTCAACCCCGCCAGAAGCCCCGGAAGCGGGCCCTGAAGCAGCCCCTGAAGAGAGTGCAGCCGCCCCTGGCGGCGTGGTGGCCGTGACCCGTGCCCTGCGCCTGCTGGAGGCCTTCGGCATGGACGAGGCCTACCTCAGCCTGGCCGAACTGAGCCGGCGCACCGGCATGCACAAGACCACGGCCCTGCGGCTGGCCCGCACCCTGGCGGCCGACCACTACCTGGTGCAACGCGAAGACGGCGCGTGGCGCCTGGGGCGTGCGGCGGGTTGGCTGGGCGCCTGCTACCAGGCCACCTTCGATGTGCACGACCTGGTCGAGCCCGTGCTGCGCGAGCTGACCGTGCAGACGGGCGAGAGCGCCTCGTTCTATGTGCGCGAAGGCAACCTGCGCACCTGCCTGGCCCGTGTCGATGGGCCGCGCACCATCCGCCACCACGTGCGCGTGGGCCTGGGCCTGCCGCTGGATCTGGGGGCCCCCGGGCGTGTCATCCTGGCGTTCTCGGGCGAGCCGGGCGAGCCCTATGAATCGATCCGCCAGCGCGGCTATCACCTGTCCCTGGGCGAGCGCGAGCCCGAGGTGTCCAGCGTGTCGGCACCGGTGTTCGGCATGCACTGGAAGCTGCTGGGTTCGGTCTGCATCTCGGGGCCCACCTCACGCCTCAGCGAAGCCCGCCTGCTGGAACTGGCCCAGACCATCATCCAGGCCGCCAATCAGCTCTCTTACGCGCTGGCCGGCAGCCGCCGGCCACCCTCGGTGCCCGGCGTGGCCAAGCCCAGTGCGTGGTTTCCGGGTTGAGCTGTGTCCTGATTCAGTGCTGACGCGCCATGCAACTCCCTCGCCGCCGCCGTGCCGACTTCGCCCCCACGACCGAGTTCGTCTACCCCGCCCACCTGAAGGCCGGCATCGCCGACCTGCCCGCCGCGCCCGGGGTGTATGTGTTCCATGGCGATGACCCGGCCATGCCGCTGTACATCGGCAAGAGCGTCAACTTGCGCCAGCGCGTGCTCTCGCACCTGCGCAACCCCGACGAGGACCGCTTGCTGCGCCAGACCCGGCGCATCAGCCACATCTGCACGGCGGGCGACATCGGGGCCCAGTTGCTGGAGGCGCAGATGATCAAGACGCTGCACCCGCTGCTCAACCAGAAGCTGCGGCGCAACCGGCAGTTGTGCGCCTGGCAGTGGCAGGGCGGCCAGTTGCAGCTGGTGTATTCCAAAGACGTGGACTTTGCTCAGGCCCGGGATCTGTTCGGCTTGTTTGGCAGCCGGCATGCCGCCATCGAGCGCCTGCGGCAGGTGGCCGATGAGCACCGACTGTGCTATGCCCACCTGGGCTTGGAGAAGTTGCCGCCAGGCCGGGCTTGCTTCAGGGCCGCGCTCAAGCAGTGCGCCGGCGTGTGCCGGGGTGACGAACCGGCCGAGGCGCACGATGCCCGCCTGCTGGACGCGCTGCGCCAGGTCCAGGTGGTCTGCTGGCCCTATCCGGGGCCGGTGGGCCTGGTTGAGCGCAGCGGGGATTTCACCCAGGTGCATGGGGTGAACAACTGGTGCTACCTGGGCAGTGCCGCCACGGCGGCCGAGGTGGCCCGCTTCACCCGGCAGGCCGCGGGCTTTGATGCCGATGGCTACCAGATCCTGGTGCGACCGCTGATGCAGGGCGGGGTCGAGATCGTGTCGCTGTCGCCTGGGCTTTGAAATTTTTTGGCTTTTTTTCACAGCCGGCTGCATCCAAGCTGCATCCCGCTGCGTACAGGCGTCTGACAAGCCCTGTCTCGGCCTGCGGCCGAGCCGGATCGAACGCCTTTGAAACCTGAAGCCTTGCCCCATGAAACTGCTCCGCTTTTCTCTGGTCGCCCTGTCGGCGGCCGCACTGCCCGCCTTGGTCTGCGCCGCCTCCTTGCAATTCAAAGTGACCGATCGCGACGGCCAGCCGGTGCCCGATGCGGTGGTCGAGGTGCAGACCGCAGCGGGCGCGGTGCCCCGTGTGGCGGCGCCGGGCCAGGTCACGATCCACCAGAGCAAGATGAAGTTTGTGCCCCGTGTCACGGTGGTTCAGCCCGGAACCCGGGTGGTGTTCACCAACCAGGACCGCTGGGACCACCACGTGCGGGGCACGCTGGGGGGCCTCGCCCAGATGCTCGATGCGGTGGGCTTTCAGTTTCGCCTGGCGGGCTGGGTGGACAACAAGCCTGTGGCCAGCAGCGAGGTGGTGTTTGACAAGCCCGGTGTGACCTTGCTTGGGTGCTTTCTGCACTCGTCCATGCGCGGCTACGTGGTGGTGGCCGAAACCCCTTGGGTGGCGGTGACTGGGGCGGATGGCGTGGCCGTGCTCGATGACCTGCCGGCCGGGCCGGCGGTGGTGAAGCTCTGGCAGGCCGACGAGGTGGCCGAACTGGCGCCGGCCTCCGTGGTGCTTGGCGCCCAGCCCTTGATGCTCTCGCGGCAACTCAGCGTGGTGGCCAAACGTCGCTGATGGCGCTGCCAATGGCGTCGGTGCGCGGCCCAGGCAGATCGTGCAATACCCGAGCGCGGATCCGGGACATGCATCCACTGGCTTCAGGGCCTGCGTACCCAGAGCAGAGGCCAACGATGTCTGTTGCCTCAGCCAACTCATTTCAACAGGACACCCCCATGAACCTCATCCGTCAAACCACTGCGCGCCGTCAATTCCTGGGCACGGGCGCCACCTTGTCCGCTGTGGCCGTGGCCCTGCTGGGCGGCCGCGAAGCCCTGGCCCAAGGCGCCATGGGCGATACCTCGAAGGACGTGCAGATCCTCAACGTGGCCCTGGGCCTGGAGCACGAGGCCATCAACGCCTACCAGCTGGGTGCCGGCAGCGGCCTGTTGCAAAAGCCGGTGCTCGATGTGGCCGTGCTGTTCCAGAGCCACCACAAGGCCCACCGCGATGCCCTGGCGGCCACCATCCAGAAGCTGGGTGGCAGCCCGGTGGCTGAAAAGAAGATGGACGACTACGCCATGGCCCTCAAGGCCAACACATTGAAGACCCAGGCCGACGTGCTGGAACTGGCCGCCCGCCTGGAGCTGGGCGCCACCAATGCCTACCTGGGCGTGCTGCCCTCGCTGGGCAACCGCGATCTGGCCAAGGTGGCGGCGCGCCTGGCCGCCGACGAAACCATGCACTACACCGTGCTGGTGCAGGCGCTGGGCAAGGCCTTGCCAACGCAGGCGCTGAGTTTCGGCGCCTGAGGGCATGCGGCTGCAGTCCCTGAACAAGCTGGGTGCCGTCACGCGGTGCGCGCTGGTGCTCGCGTGTGGGGCCGGGTGCGTCAGTTTGGCCTTGGGCCTGGCCACCGCCAGGGCCGACAGCGCTGCGGGCCCGCGGGCTGGCGAATCGCCCAGCGGGCCGCTGGCGGGCTCGGCCCTGCGGGGGCAGGCCCTGTACCAGGAGCGCTGTGCGGCTTGCCACACGGTCGATGCCAATGACGCCGGCCCGCTGCACCGCGGGGTGCTGGGCCGGCGTGCCGGTACGGTGCCCGGCTTTGAATACTCGCCCGCCTTGCGCGCCAGCGGCCTGGTGTGGACCCGCCAAACCCTGGACGCCTGGCTGCGCGACCCCGAAGCCCTGGTGCCGGGGCAGGCCATGGATGAGCAGGTGGCCGATCCGAAGGCCCGGCAAGACCTGATCGCCTACCTGGCCACCCTTCGCTAAGATGCCTGAGCCAGGCCGGCACAGATGGCCGTACCGGCCTTGATCCCAACCCACGACATGACGATCCCAGACGACAACCACCAAGCCTTGCTCACCGACCTGCTCGGCCGTGTGGCCCAGGGCGATGAGGCGGCGCTCAAGCAGCTGTACGACCTGACCTCAGGCCGCTTCTATGGCCTGGCCCTGCGCATCGTGCGGGCTGGCGAACTGGCTGAGGATGTGCTGCAGGAGAGCTACCTCAACATCTGGCGATCGGCCGTCGATTACCGGGCCAGCCTCAGCCCGCCGCTGGCCTGGATGGGGTTGATCGTGCGCAGCAGGGCCTTGGATCTTCTGCGTCGCCGAACCAGCGAGCGCGTGCCACTGACCGACCCGCTCGATGAACTGGCCGAGGACACGCTGGAGGGCGACTCACCCGATCCGGTGCAGTGTGCCGATGCCAGCCAACAGGCACAGGCGCTGCGCCGTTGCCTGGCGCAGCTCAAGGGCCCGCAGCGTGAGGTCTTGAGCCTGGCCTATCTGCGCGAGCTCAGCCACGGTGATCTGGCCGAGCAACTCAAGTTGCCGCTGGGCACCATCAAGAGCTGGATCCGCCGCGGCCTGGAGCAGTTGCGGCTGTGCATGGGGGCCTTCAATTGATGCGGGCCGCACCGACCACTGAAAGGGGCCTGGCATGAACCTTGTCCAGAACAAGATCCTGTTGCAGCGCCTGGCTGCCGACTACGGCCTGGGCACCATGCCCGCCGCGGCCCGGCGCCGCTTTGAGGCCCTGGCCCGCAAACAGGCGCCCGTGCGCCAGGCGATCCGTGACTGGCAGGAGCGCCTGGCGGGCCTCACTGAGTTGCAGCCCCCGGCGGCGGCGCCAGACGTCGTCTGGAAACGCATCGAGATCGCCCTGCACCTGGAGCGTGAGGCCAGCCGCCTGGTGGCGGCGCGCAGCCAGGCCACGGCGGGGCCGCGGCGTGATGGGCCTCAACTGCCTTGGTGGCGCCAGCTTTGGGTTTGGCAAGGCGCCAGCGCAGCGGCGCTGTCGCTGGCCTTGCTGGCCTGGTGGCAACCTTGGCAAGCGCTCACCGACGCCTCCACCCAGGCCCGGGCACCGGCGGGCACGGCAGGCCAGGCCCAAGAGACCCTGGCCCTGTTGCTGGATGCGGACAACCAGCCTGCCTGGCTGGCCTCGTGGCCCGGTGAGCGCTCGCAGGGCACGCTGCAGCTGCGCCTGCAGGATCTGGCGGGCCAGCCGGTGCCGGTCGGGCGCTCACTGCAACTCTGGGCCGTGCCGGCGCAGGGGGCACCGCGCTCGCTGGGCGTGCTGGGTACGGGTGACGCAGGCAAGGTGCTGACCGCGGCCGCCACCCAGGTGCAGGGGGCTGCTTTGCTGGCACTCAGCCTGGAGGTGGCTGGCGGCGTGCCTGAAGCCGGCGGCCCGCAAGGCCCGATCCTCTTCAAGGGGCCTTTGGTGCGCAAGCTGATCTGATCGGATCCGCTGGCCGTTTTTTTTGTTGGGGTTTGAATCCAATCCGCGATGCGGTCCGTACTAGGTGGGCAAGGGCGCATGGGGCATGCGCCGTGTTCAACCTGGATGGAGATCGCATCGATGAAAAAGCAAAGTGGATTGATCTGTTCCCTGACCCTGCTCGCTGTGAGCGCGCTGGGCACCGGGCAGGCCTGGGCCGATACCGGCAAGCTGTTGTTGACCGGCGGGGTGTCGACGGTCGAAGGGCCGGCAGGCGGCGGCATCACACCCTGGGCCGTGATTGGCAGCAATGCCACCGCGGGTGAGGTGGGGGGTACGGTCAGTGTCAGTCGCCTGAAAACCCAGGACTACGGGCTGACCAGCTATGGCGCCGCCCTCGGTTTTCACGAGCGCCTGGAGCTTTCGGTGGGCGAGCAGGACTTCAATGCCTCCCCGGCGGTGGCCCTCAACGGCCTGGGCTTCAGTGTGGCCAACGGCCAGCACATCAAGATGACCGTTGTGGGCGCCAAGGTGCGGGTGGCAGGCGATGCGGTGCTCGACAGCGATTCGCTGATGCCGCAGATCGCCGTGGGCATGGAATACAAAAGCACCAATGCCGGCACCATCCGCCCGGTGCTCGATTTTCTGCATGCCAAGACCACCGGCACCGACCTGTATGCCTCGGCCACCAAGCTGTTCCTGGCGCAAGGCATCTTGCTCAATGCCACGCTGCGTTACACCAATGCCAACCAGGGCGGCCTGCTGGGCTTTGGCTCGGCGGCGCCCGGTCGTGACAGCCGCAGCCTGCAGCCCGAGTTCTCGGCGGCCTACCTGCTGAGCAAGAACGTGGTGGTGGGGGCTGAGTACCGCTTCATGCCCAACAACCTGGAGGCGCTGGGACGGGCCGCAGGCCTGGGCAACGCCCTGCACCAGGACAACTGGAAAGACCTGTTCGTGGCCTGGGCCCCGAGCAAGAACGTCTCGATCACGGCGGCCTATGTCGATCTGGGGCAGGTGGTCCCGGGCGTGACCGCCAACCGCCGTCAAAGCGGCCTGTTCCTGTCCACCCAGATCGCGTTCTGAGGCGGGCTTTGCTGCCTGCCTGAACCCCAGCCAACCCAATCCCTGTGAGTATCACCATGAAAAAATGCATCGCCCTGACGGCCGCTGCCTTGTGCATCGCCGTTGCCGCGCCCCTGATGGCCCAGACAATGGCCTCCACCCCCGCCGCCGCCGGCACCTCGATGGCCAGCGACCCGGCCGCCCTGTACAAGGCCTTTGGCGAGAAAGCCGGGCTGACCCAGTTGATGGACGATTTTGTCAATCGGCTGGCGGCCGACCCGCGCATTGCCGACAAGTTCAAGAACACCAACCTCGACCACCTCAAGCACCAGCTCACCGAGCAGCTGTGCCAGGTGGCCGGGGGCCCCTGCCAGTACCAAGGGGCCGACATGGCTGCGGTTCATGCAGACATGGGCGTGAGCAAGGGCAACTTCAATGCCCTGGTCGAAGACCTGCAAAAGGCCATGGATGCGCGTGCCATCCCCTTCTCGGCGCAGAACCAGATGCTGGCGCGGCTCGCCCCCATGCACCGGGACATCATCACCCAATGAGCCCGGCCCTGAACCGGCTCAGGCGGCTGCATGCCGGCGCCGCCTGGGCCTTGCTGGGCGTGTGTGCGGCCAGCCATGCCGGGCCCGTGCCGGCCAATGAGCTGATCCAGGGGCGCACGTTGTACGAGGCCCGTTGCGGTGGCTGCCACGCTGTCGATGCCAACCGGGTGGGGCCCCTGCACCGCAACCTGATCGGCCGGCAGGCCGGCCAGGTGCCCGACTTCGGGTACTCGCCGGCGCTGCGCGCCAGCAGCGTGGTGTGGTCCGCCAAAACCCTGGACCAGTGGCTGAGCAACCCAGAGGCCTTGATCCCCGGTCAGCGCATGAACTACAGCGTGCGATCGGCCGAGGACCGGCGCCTGATCATCGAGTACCTGGGCTCGGAAGCGGTGAGTGCACGAACCGGCGCCACCCGCTCGCCCTGAGTCGTCTCCTTGTCCGGGGCGCGGTTTCGCCAGACCGTGTCCCATCCCTGGCGGGCCCACCACCGCCAGCCGTATCTCCGAGGATGGGCACAGCCCCCGTTGCCCCCAAGGCTGTTCTGCCTTGGGGGCTTTTTTGCTGCACGGTGGCGCCATCACCATCACGGCATCCCTCCAAGGGCTATCGCGACAAGCCCGGGTCGGGCGTCCTGGCGTGTCGCTGGCGGGCTCGCAGGCAGACGGCCTGCAAAGACCCCACCAGCGTCCCCGGCTTGGTGCATCCGCGTGGGGGTGTGGGGCGTAGGCAGATCAGTTCAACCCTGTTTTCTGATCTCCGGAGCCCTCACATGAAATCTGTCTTCTTTGCCGCCCTGATCCTGTCTGGCCTGGGTGCCGCCCACGCCGAGGAGCACCTGGCCGTGCAGCGTGGCCGGGCTTTTGCACCGACCGAACTCAAGATCCGCGTGGGCGACAGTGTGCGCTTCAGCAACGAAGACGCTTTCAGCCACAGCGTGTTGTCGTCGTCGGAGGCCAAGAGCTTTGACCTGGGCACCCTGCCCAAGGGGGCTCAGCGCAGCGTCTCCTTTGAGCAGGCCGGGGTGGTCGATGTCATCTGCGGCATTCACCCCAACATGAAGATGCGCATCGTGGTGGCTCCATGAACTCTGGGCCAGGCAGCACCGGCTTCTTTGCGCACCATGGCCTCTGGGCCCCTGGCGTGCGGGCTTTTCGGCGCCTGCGTTTCCGTGCCCGGGCGGTCTTGATCAGCCTGGCCTTTTTGCTGCCACTGGGCGTGTTGGCGGTGGCCTATCTCAGCGCGGTGGTTCAGGGCCTGGGGCATGTCCGGTCCGAGCGGCTTGGGCTCGATCAGGCGCGCCTCACGCTGACGCTGGTCCAGGCCGTGCAGGATCTGCGCCTGGGCATACTGCTGCCCGACCCCTCGCGCCAGGTGTCTGTGCAACAGGCCCCTCGCCGTTATGCCGACGCCCGAGCCGCGCTGGCAGGGCAGGCCTTGCCCGCGGTACTGTCGCCCTTGCTGGCGGAATTGCCGACCACCTTGCCTGGTGCAGGGCCTACCGTGGTGCAGGCTGAGGAGGCTGCAGACCGGCGCGCCCCCGCGCCCGAGCAAGCCGACCCGATGGATGCGTTTGAGCGACTGTCCCAGGTGGCGGCGGATGGGCTGCTGCTGTTGCAAGGGGCGCTGGATGCCTCCCGTCTGGCGCAGGATCCCAGCCTGGCGGGTCAGAGTCTGGTGCGTGGCACGCTGCAGGTGTTGCCCCCTTTGCAGGAAAAGGCCCAGCAAGTGCGCACGCTCGGTGGCTGGGTGTTGCGCACGGGGCAACTCCAGGCGCCACAACAACGCATCGTGGCGGATCAATTGCCTGTCATCGAGTACCTGGACCAGGCTCTGCTCAATGCCTTCACCCAGGCCCAGGAGGATGGGGCCCTCGCCCTGCCGGATGCGCCAGCCTGGCCTGCCGCTGCAGAACTGCGCGGAATGGCACGCCGCCAGTTCCTGGGGCCGGCCTTGTCGGGCGATGCAGCGGCGTTTGAGCGGGTGGCTCAGGCGCTGGACCAGGGGCAACAGCGCCTGTTGGTCAAGGGCCTGGATGCCCTGGAGGCCACGCTGGCGGCGCGCGAGCTGTCGCTGGCGATGCGGCGCGACGCCGTCTTGTGGTTGCTGGGCTTGAGCCTGGCCTTGGCGGCCTACCTGTTTGTTTCATTCAGCCGGGTCAGTGCCGGGGGCATGGGCTTGCTGGCTGCGCAGATGCAACGGCTGGCTGATGGCGACCTCACGCAGGCGCCCCAGGCCTGGGGCCGCGACGAGGTGGCCGATCTGGTCAAGCAGCTGGGGCAGATGCAGCAGGCGATCGCGACGATCGTGTGCGAGGTCCGGGGGGCCAGCGCAGAGGTGCTGGGGGCCACGGTGCAACTGAGCGGTGATGCCCAAGCCCTGCGGGCCCTGAATGAGAAGGCAGACCAGCAGATCGGCGAGGCCTCTGAATCCACGCACGCGCTCAGCGTGTCGGTGCAGCAGGCAGGGCGCGGGTTGGCGCAGGCCGCTGAGCTGACCCGCGAGAACGCCCAAGCCGCCCGGGCCGGGCTCGATTCGGTGCAGCAGTGGTTGGCTGTGATGGCCGAGCTGAGGGTGTCCTCCGGCACCATGCGCGACATCACTGACCTCATCAACGACATTGCGTTCCGCACCAACTTGTTGGCCCTCAATGCGGCCGTCGAGGCCGCGCGGGCCGGGACCAGCGGCCGGGGCTTTGCCGTGGTGGCGGGTGAGGTGCGGGAACTGGCGGTGCAATCTGCGGCGGCGGCGCACAACATCCAGCGATTGCTCTCAGGCAATCTGGCCCGGGTGGCCCAGAGTGTGGCCATCGGCGAGCAGACGGCCCTCAAGATGAACGCCCTGGCCGCCAATGCCCAGCGCATGCTGGAGACCTTGCAGGCCCTGACGATCCAGTCGTCCACCCAGGCCCAGGCCACCGCCGATGTGGATGCCAGGTTGCAGCAACTGACCGCGGCCACGGCGCAGGGTTCGGCTCAATCGATGGGGACGGCCACCGCGGCGGGGCGGTTGCAGTCGCTGGCCGAGCATTTGTCCCTGCGGGTGGCGGCGTTCCACCTTCCTTCGCGTTCGGGCACGCGGCGTCTGCTGTCTGAGCGAACAACCCCGGGGGCCAGCGCTGCGCTGGACCCCGTCGCCAAGCCCCTGTTGGTGCATCCTCTGAGCGCTTCCCAATGAGCCAAAAAGACAAAGATCCTGCACCGATGGACGATGGGCCGTTCGTGGCTGCGAGGGCCGATGGGCTGAGCCTGTCTTCGATCCGGTACGAGCGGGTCATGCAACGCCTGATGGGGCGGGTGCAGCGCAGCGTGGCCGCCCACAGCGATTACTTGACCGTGCGCCGCGGTGCCACGGCCTGGCACGCCGGTGACCTGGCGAGCGGGGTCAGTCTGCTTCGCGAAGACAGGCTTTTTCGTGTTGAGTTGTTGCGCCTGCGGCATGGCCAAGCCTTGGCATGGCCAGACGGGGTTCTGGCGCAGGAGGTCTTGCTGCTGCAAGGTGGCTGGGCCAGCGCATCGGGCAGCGGCGCTGGCACCGATTACAGCTATCGGGTCCGCCAGTGGCCTGGGGCAGCGCCAGCCGTGCCCTCCATGGCTGCCATGCCCTTGCTGGCCCAGGGGGACACGCTGGCCTATGTGCGGCATTTGCGTGTGCCGGTCGGGCAATTGCCGGCCCTGGAAGCCCGTTGGTGGCAGCGGGCGCTGGCGCCCCAGACTCAGGTGGAGCCCGGCTTGAGCGCCTGGATCAGCAGCGGCCCAGGGGTGACGGTCTGCCTGCTCAGCGGGGATGCCCAGGTGGTCTCGATGCTGGTTCGCTTTGAACCGGGTGCCGGCGTCCAGGACCATCTGCATGCGTTGGATGAGGACTGCCTGGTGCTGGAGGGCGAGATGTTCCTTGGGGACATCCTGTTGCGTGCGGGTGACTACCAACTGGCTCCGGCCGGCGGCGGTCATTTTGGTGAGCTCAGCGATGTTGGGGCCCTGTTCTTCTTCCATGGCGCGCTGGACCCTGTGTTGCGCCTGCCGCGCCCTTGAGCCCGCCGGCTGAGAAGGGGGGCTTCAGGCCGACAGGGTGCCGTGCACAAAGAAGAGGGCGCCCGTGTCACTGCTGATGCTGCAATGGGGTGCCTCGGTGGGGGCCAGTTGGTAGTCCAGGGCGCGCAGCAGGATGTCGCCCAGGAACAGCTCGCCTTCGATCATCATGCAGTCTTCGGGAATGGGGTGGTCGTGATCGGGGGCCACGCCGCCGGGGGCCAGGCGGATCAGCATCGACGCCACGTCCCCGCTCTGTGCCAGGGGGCGCACCTGCATGCCTTGGGCATGGCCCGTCCAGGCGCCCGCCAGGGCATCGTTGACGCGTTGGCCCATGGCTTGCTGCCACCAGCGCGATTCGGCATGAGCCAGCGCTGTGGGATCAACCCGCAATCGGCGCACATAGGCGTGGGCGCCGTCCGGTCCGGCCACGACTGGCGTGACGGACAGGCCTCGCACACCGTAGGCCATGGGGGCCATGGGCGAGCCTTGCCACAGCAGCTCGCCTTGGAGCAGCAGTATTTCCTGCCCGTGGTCATGGTCGTTCCAGGGCATCTCGGCGCCGCTGGCCAATTGCACGAACTCAACGCAGAACTGGGTGCTTTCATAGAGGGTGCGTGCTTTGGCGCCCGGGCCCCGCGCCTGCCAGCGACCCTCTTCGCGCCGCGTCACCTTGAATGCCTTGTGTGCCTGGGCACTGGCCAGGGCTCGGGCGCTCAGGCGCGCCGCGATGGCCTCCCTCAACGCTGGAGGGGGGGGCTGTTCGCGCAGTTGGGCGGCGAACTCACCGGGCCATGGCAAGGGCTTGGAGGGCATGGTTCTGTCGATGCGATGGTTCTCAGAGGCTGGATTGTCGCGCGGCTTCATCGCAGGGGCCTCCGTTTTGGTGTTGGGTCCAGCGCCACTCTCAGGATGGACAGGGTGCGTCTCATGTGGGATTTGACCGTGCCCAGGGGCATCTGGACATGGGCCGCGATCTGCTCCTGGGTCATGTCACGGAAATACGCGAGCGCGATCAACTGGCGTCGCATGGGGTCGAGTTGCAGCAGGGCTTCATGCAGGCGCGTGCCGTCCTGGGCCAGCTCCAGCAGGTCCAGTGGATCGTCCCGGGCGTCGCTGGCCAGGGCGCGAGACTCGTCCTGCGGGTCCTGATGTCCTTCATGGCCGGCTGTTCTGCGCAGGGCGCGCAAGGCATCCAGGGCGCGTGATCGGGTGATGTTGAGCACCCAGGCCGTCACAGTGCCGCGCGCGGGGTCGAAGCGCGGCGCCTGGCGCCAGACCTGCCAGAAAGCGGTTTCTGTCACCTCCTCGGCCAAGGCCGGGTTGCGCGTCAGGTGAAGCGCAGTGGAGTAGACGCGGCTCACCAGGCGCTTGTAAAGCTCGGCCAAGGCCGCTTCGTCCTGCCGCATGACCCGCGTCACCAGCGCGGCCATCAGGTTTGATTCATGGGCCTCATCGGTGCGGGCTGGGTCTGCCTGCGGTGCCCGCGTGGGGTTCACCGCCTCGTCCAGCACCTCCAGCACCGAATCGTCCTCTTCCGGATCGTTTTCAGGAAATTCCATTGCAGCTAAAGCTTCCCCCGCCCAGGGTCTTCATGGCGCGTTTTCTCTGACCCGTGTGCTGCCCATGCACACGAGGGTGCTTGCCCAGGTGCCTGAAATAGGACCATCCGGTCAAGCTTTATGTTGTCAAGCCGAGTCTTTGGCCTGCAGGCAGCACCAGGCTCCCACGCTGATACGCAAGCCCTTCCTTTTTGGATGCAGGCCAGCAAAAAAACAAGTTTTTGAGGGCACGGGGGCGCGTGCCGGCCTTTTCGGCCCCACTGGCCTGCCGATGGCGAGCCCCTTCGCCTCAGGCGGCCCTCACCACCCGGTCGCGCCCCTGGTGCTTGGCCTGGTACAGCGCCTTGTCGGCACGGTCCAGCCAGTCGCGCAGGTGGCGGTCGCTGGGCAGGCGGGTGGCCACGCCGATGCTGGCGGTCATGCCGCGCCGCGACGGGTCGCCGTCGCTCCAGAGCTGCCGGCGGCGCAATTGCTGAAGAATGCGTTGGGCGATGGCCTCGGCTTCGGCGCCCCGGGTGTCGGGCAGCAACACGGCAAATTCTTCGCCGCCCATGCGTCCGACGACATCGCTGCTGCGCAATTCGGCGCGCACCACCGCGGCAAATTCGATCAGTGCACGGTCGCCCTCCAGGTGGCCATGCCGGTCATTGATGGCCTTGAAGTGATCCAGATCGAGGATCAGCAAAGCGGGTGGCAGGGGGGCGCCTGGGCCGTCCTGCCTGGCGCTGGCCAGGAACAGCGATTCGGCGGCTTCCAGCAGCACCCGGCGGTTGCTCAGGCCGGTCAGCATGTCGGTGCTGGCCAGCCGGTGCAGTTCGCGCTCCAGGTTCTTGCGTTGGGTCACGTCGCGGTAGATGCCCTCGACGCCGGCAAAGGCCCCGTGCTGGTCGTAAAGGGCGTGGCTGCTGATCGAAATGTCGATCACCTGCCCATCACGGCGCACCATCTGGCCTGGAAAATCCGACACCTCGCCATGGGCCTGGATGGCGACCTTGAAGGCGTCCCGGTCCTTGCTCTGGGGGTAGTAGGACTCGGCGGTGCGGCCTTCGATCTCATGCGGTTCATAGCCCAGCACGCGGCGCACCCCCGGGCCCACGTGCTGTACCACCCCCAGGGCATCGGTGCGGTAGTACACGTCTTGCATTTTCTCGAACAACCGCCGGTAGTTGCGTTCGCTCTCCTGCATCTCGTGCTGCAGGCGGTCCAGGTGGGTCATGTCGATGCCGCTGACCAGCAGTGCCGGTTGGCCCTGCCACAGCACCTTGGCGCTGGCCAGCAACACCATGCGGGTGTTGCCGCAGCAGGTTTGCATGCGGTAGTGGGTGCTGAGGTTGCGCTGGCCCAGGGGTTGGCCCTGGCTCAAGGCCTGGACGCGGCGCCTTGCCCGTACCCGATCCACTGGGTGGGTGAAGTCGCTGTAGGTACGCCCCAGCACCTGATCGGCCTGTTCGGCCTCCAGCAAGGCCAGGCAGGCAGGGTTGGCATGAACAATCTGGCCTGATACCGCCACCACGGCGGGGGTGGGCAGGGCGTCCAGAGTGTCGGTGTGCAGTTCCGGGGAATGCGGCATGGAAGCTCTGGATGAGGGGCTTGGGATAGACCGGCAGTCGCTAATTTCGACGACCTTGTCTGCAATTTAGCACCACCTGAGTTCGTTTGGCCTGGGGTTTTCTATTTTCCAAGGGGCTCGACGCGTTCCGACCCACTTTCGGTGCGCCTTTACCCCGGCTGCGTGACGGCTGCGGGCGCGGTAGAGACCGGGGCATCTTCAGGGGCTCCTGCCGCCGCGACCCGGTACACCAGCACTTTCAGCGAGCGGTCTTCATTGCAGTCGGCAAACACGGCCGGGTTCGGCACCCGCTGTTCAAAGACCAGGCTGGGTGCCAGTTCGCGCATCGGGTCCTGCAGAAAACTCAAGCCCAGGGTGGGTGAGTTCAGGCACAGCAGGGCTCGGCCCTCGGGGGCCAGCAGATCGGGCAAGCGGCGCATCAAGCGGGCGTAATCCTTGGTGGCCACGAAGCTGCCCTTCTGGTGGGTGGGCGGGTCGACGATGATCAGGTCATACGGCCCCGCCCGGTTGATCTTGCCCCAGGTGCTGAAGATGTCGTGGGCCAAAAAACTGGCCCCGGTGTCCAGCCCGTTGAGGCGGTGGTTTTGCTGGCCGATGGCGATCGCCCCGGCACTCATGTCCACGTTCACCACCTGGCGCGCGCCTGCCTGCAGGGCCACCACCGAAAACGCGCAGGTGTAGGCAAACAGGTTCAACACCTTGGGCGCACGCAAGCCATTGGGGTGCGGGTGGGCCAGCAGGTGTTCGCGTACCCAGCGCCGACCTTCAGCCATGTCCAGAAACAGCCCGTGGTTTTGGCCCTTGAGCACATGCACCCGGTACTGCGCGCCGCTCTCGGTCACTACATGCGGTTCGGGCACGCTGCCCGCCATCAATCGGGTCTCGGCCCGGCCCTCCAGGCGTTGCTGAAACACCCAGTTCAGCGCTTGGCCAGGGGCAATCTGCTCCCAACGCGCCTGCAACGCGGCCTGCAAGGCGGCCAGCTCATCCTCTGACACCGGCAGAAAGCTGGTCACCACCCACACCGGCGGGTAGGCATCCAGCGTCCATTGCTCGCAGCCTGGGTAGCGGCCGCCCCGGCCATGGAACAGGCGTTGGGCGTCTGAGGGCATGTCCAGGGTGGCGATGGTGTCGAGCAGGGCTTGCATGGGATGGGGGTTGGCCGTGGCCAGGGAAAGACGGGGCCGGGGCATGGCCCGGAAGGGCGCCCATCTTAGCGGGCCAGGCGTCGGGGGCTCGGCACCAGAGGCAGACAGGGCAGAATCAGCGGCCATGAACCCCACGCCGACTTCGACTTCAACAGGTCCGGCAGCGCCGCTGCGGGCGCCCGACCCCTTCGACCTGCTGGCCACCCTGCAGGGGCCACGCATCCGCCTGCGGCCTTTGCAGGCTGACGATGCCCCAGCACTGCTGAAGGCCGCGGCCGATGGCGAGCTGTGGCAATTGCCCTTCACCGTGGTGCCTTCGGCCAGCACAGTGCACACCTACCTGGGCGAGGCCCTGGCCGGACGCGAGGCCGGCACCGTGATGCCGTTTGCCACCGAGTTGGTCGACACCGGCGAGCTGATCGGCACCACGCGCTTCTGGAAGATTCACCGACGCCACCGCAAGCTGGAGATCGGCGCCACCTGGCTGGCGGCACGCTGGCAGCGCAGCTTCGCCAACACCGAGGCCAAGTACCTGCTGCTGCGCCACGCCTTCGAGGTGATGCAATGCGTGCGTGTGCAACTGACCACCGACGAGATCAACCAGCGCTCGCGCGCCGCCATCCTGCGGCTGGGCGCGGTGCAGGAGGGCATCGTGCGGCACGAGCGCATCATGCCCGACGGGCGCAAGCGCAACTCGGTGCGCTTCAGCATCATCGATGACGAGTGGCCGCAGGTGCGGCAGGCCTTGCGCGAGCGCCTGGTGGCCGGTGGCGCTGCGCTTTGAGCTGGCGGACGTCGTTGTCAGCTTTGGGCGCCTGACAAGGTCCGGCACGGTGTTTTTTGACGCGTTTCATCGCTCATCGGACCTTTGGCGGCGTTGGATCCGCTTGACGATCGCTGCGCCATGGGTCAATCACCACCCGCTTGACCAGTGATTCCAATTCTTTGCTGTGGTACAGATCCAGGCATTTCAGCAGGTCGAATCGGACACCCTTGAGTTCCGATTCCGCCAGGGGGTTTTGATAATCCCGTGCCAAATAAGACTTGATAAGAGAACTGACTGCGGTTGGGCTTTTCCCCAAATCGTACGAGGTCCAGCCTCTCAATGCGCTGACAGTGCTACCGGCATCCATTGCCGCATTATTTTCGTTGGTGTAGGCGGTTGTTATGCAGTTTGCCAGCACCATGTCTTTGTAGTTTTGTTCATGGGTCCGTGTGCTGGCTTGAGGTGACATCATGACGCCAGCGTTCACATGACCGACTGAAGTGACAAGAACAAAAGTCATCATCAACAAATGCTTCACAGGCTTGTTTTTCAATTCAGGCTCCAGAAGTTGGGCTGCGCAGTGCGATGTGCTGCACCAGGCTTCATGAAATAAAAATGAACAAGGGCCACCACCGGTGTGGCCATCGAAGAGAATTTTCTGAGACGAACAAAGACGTTTGACTGTCTGCACCAGAACCGGTTTTTGGGGTTGGCGAGCCTGATTAAACCGCCTGATTCAGAATGTCAATCACCTATTGTTTGAATCATGTCCGTGGGGGCTCATTTGAATTCTTCCATGAGGTTTTGTGAAATTCGGCTGGAAAGGGGCCTGTGCCTGTGAAGGCAGGCATGTGAATATTGATGAGTCAATCTGGGTGTTCGGCGGTCATGCATGAACGATTTTCAAGGACGACCAAGCCTTGATTCTGAACACCTCGCTGAGCGGCGATTTTGTCTGCCGAGCGGATTTGCCGTGGCAGTCGGCGCGTGGCGGGGCCGGGGGCAAGCCGCTGTCGAAGGTGCCCCGCCAGCCCAGCCCGTCTCCGACCTGCGCCATCGGCGGGGCCAGGGTGTAGCTCGAAGACCTGCAATGAGTGCTGCAGCCCGACTTTCAGTGCGCCATGCAAGGGCGGTTGGATGCGACGGCGCCATGATCGGCGCAGGTCATTTGGGGCAGGGCGAGCGGTTGCACGACGCTGGGCGTGCTTTGCTGCCTGTTTTTTACTGGGGCGAACCCAGAAACTCAATGCCGGTGCGGCGCACCAGTTCAGCGTAGCTGATGGGGGCCGAAACGCGTTCGCCTGCCTGGTTGCGCTGCCAATGGGCCCAGGCCTTGCCGGTATGGGCGTCATACACCAGCTTGTACAGGTAGGTGGGGACCCGCACGCCATGTGGGCCGATGCGTTCACTGCCACGTTCGAACACGGGGCCGGTGATCACGAACACATCGCCTTGGGCACGCAAGGCGTAGCGGCGGGTGTCTTTCTCGATCTTGGCCCAGGGGCCGCTGTTGTTCTGGCTGTTCTGCGGCACCATGTTGGCCAGAGAAAAACTCTGTGCCATGGCGCTGGGGGTGGGCATGTCACCCGCCGGGGCCATGTGCCCGCGCGAATAGCCCGAGCCTTTGTAGTCTTCCAGTTCCGCACGCTCGCTGCGTGGCAGGCGGGCATCGGCAAAAAACTTGTCGGCCCGCTTTTCATCGGCATCTTCGATGCGCTTGCGGTTCAGGCGCTCGGCCACAAACACCGGGGTGCGGGATTCGCCGCTGTGCAGAACGGCAAACGCCTCGTAACAAAGCTCTCTCAAGCCTGGGGCAGCAGGAACCTGTGGCGGGTGGCCACCGGCAAAAAATTGGGGACACTCGGCAAAGCGAGTGGGCAGCGCCTGACCCGGAATGGCGCTCCAGGCGGGGCTATGAGGGGCAAGGAACGCGGTACTGACGGCGGCGCAAGCGACAAAGTGGCGCAGCCAAGGCGCCATCGGAGACATGAAATGCACGGAAACTACAAAGCCAAAGCGCTCGATTGAAGCATGGCTAAAGTGTCATTAAATGCAAATCAAGTGAATTTTTCCAGGTGCGGGCCGGGCCGCCCAGGGGCGCGGGCCAGCAAGCGGATCATCAGCAGGCCGGGCAGCAGAAAGCCCAGCGCCACCAGCGTGCCATGGCCGATGTGCGCCCAGGGCTCAGGCCACGCGGTCATCCATCGCATCGGGGACAGCCAGGGGTTCAAGCCCAGCCACAGCGCGGCCACCACGGCACAGGGCCAGCGCCAGTCGGCGCCGCGCCGGCGGGCTTGTTGCCAGGCCAGCCCCAGCAGGCCCAGCACCAGTGCGCCCTCAAGCCACCAGGCCCCGGTGCCCAGGCGTGCCCAAAGCGATGCCCCCACGTGCTGGGCCGAGAATGGGTACCAGGCCAGGTCATGGTTGTGCACGGGCCAGTCGGCCACCAGGTGCGACAGCGCCGCCAGCAGGCCCCAGGCGGCCAGGGCCCGGCTTTGGCGCCAACACAGCAAGCCCCAGCCCGCGGACCAGAGCCCGGCGGCCAGCAGCGAATGGTCCCAGTCGATGAAGCGCAGGTCAAAGTACAGGTAAGGGCCAGCGCCCGGGTTGGGGCTGACCCGATCCCAACCCAGCACGATGAACAGGCCGTTGAGCAGGTCCAGCAGGCCCACGCCCAGCACAATGGGCCAGGCGGGCTGGCGCGGGGCTTGGCTTTGCAGGGCCAGGCCGATGGCGAAGTGACCGGCGTACATGTTCTCAGCGGGTTTCAGGCGTGCCGGTTCAGCACCTCGATCAGTTGCGGGTAAACCTCGGTGGCGGCGTTCTTGCCGATGAACAGGTCCATGTGGGCGTAGTCCTTGAAGAGCTGGCGGCTGTAAAGGCCTGGGTCGTTGTGCTGCCTCAGCCAGGCCAGGGTGCGCAGGCTGGTCTCTGGCAGGAACAACTGGTTGCGCGCCCCTGCGATGAAGTGGATGGGCAGGGCGAGGTGGCGGGCCCGCTCGGGGCTCAGGTCGTGCTCGTGGCCCAGCGGGTCCACGACGTGGCCTTTTTGCATGATCAGGCTCAGTTGGTCAAAGGGCCGCAGCGACACCGGCCCCACCATGCGGGCCATGGCGGTGTGGGTGGCGTGGTTGAGCTGATCGTGCCGGTACGAAGGGCCCATGATGGCAAACAGACGGCGGCACACCGGGTTCTTGCAGGCCTCGCCTTCGGGCACGGGCACGCCCCAGAGCACGGCGTCCAGCTGCCGATCAAAGTCGCTGTCGCCCGGCACGAAGTCCACATGGCCGTTGAACTCGGGCATTTGCTGCAGCAGACGTGACACGCCGAGCTCGCTTTTCAGGTCGTTGAGCCAGTTGGTGATCGGGTGCAGCGTGAGCTGCGAGGCGATCACCGACCGAACCCCGGGCATGCCCTGCAGCAAGGCCATCAGCAAGGTCATCGAGCCCACGCAGTGCGCGATCACCTGCAGGTCGGGCTGCCCTGTCTGGGCCAATACATGGCGCACGGCGGCCGGCCAGTCATGGCGGGCGATGTCACTGATGGTGTAGGGCTTGAGCGGGCTGCCCGAGTCGATGCTGCCCCGGTAGTCGAGCAGCCACACGTCAAATCCGTCACGGCACAGGGCCTCGACCAGGTTCTCGTCCACCGTGTCGGTGGCAAACGACGAGGCCCGGATCGAGAAGCCCGGCGCCAGGATCACCGGGCCCTTGCGGCCGGGGTAACGGGTGAGCCGGATCGAAAAGCCGTCGTCCAGCGGCACGCTGTGGGTCACCGGGGCCGGTGCCTTGAGGGGCCGGCCGGCCCATTGAGGCAGGGCCTTGCCTGGAAAGTCGTTGAGGCAGGCCAGCAGGCCCCCATAGGCCTGGAACACGGTCATGCCGAAGAAGCCCGCGAACTGCTCCAGGTAGAGCAGGTGAATGGTGTCCAGCAGCCCCGGCTGGTGGGCCTGCATCTGTCGAGCCAGGGGCGTGACGGCCTCCAGTTTCAAGGTGGTGAGCTGTTTGAGCAGGTCGTCCAGCGCCAGCGTGGCGATGCCCTGGGCCAACAGGGGGCCACCCTGCTGGTCATGCACCTCCACATACAGCGTGGTCAGGTCTTGCCAGCTCGATGAGGTGGCGCTCTGGTGCAGTCGCTTGTGGCCGCGCAGGTGGAGTGGGCCGCGTCCTTGCGTGCGCTCCAGCGTCATGTCGTACACCATGAGCCAGGTCTCCACCTGCTGTGCATCGGTGCGAAGCAGTTCAAAGCGCCCCTGGCGGATCGCCATGGGCTCCGGGTCGAGGGCGGCGCAATGCACCAGGCCGTCCAGGTCGGCGGGGTGATCTGGGTGGCTGTTGAGCCGATGCAAGTCCTGTGTGTGCACCCGCAGATCCAGGCTCAGGGCCTGTCCGCGGCGGCGCCCCCAGGCGTGGGCATTTTCGAAGTCGTGACGCTGGCCCCCCGGGGCGCTTTGTGTCAGGGCTTCGGTGCTGACCCATCCGGCCATGCGTTCGGAGAACGAGAAGGCGGGGCTCAGCAGTTGCGGATAGCGCGCGATCGCGGTTTTCAACACGGCCGCGCCTTCGGCCTTGGCCCAGTCCAGCACCCCGTCTTCCAGCGGCTGGATCAGCTCGTGGATCAGGCTCTGGCCGGCTTGCTGCAGTGCGTGCTCGGCGGCTTGGAGCTCTTCTTCCCAGGCGGCTTTCAGGCGCCCCCAGAGGCTGTCGGGCGTCGCTGCCGTGTGGCTGGCCGTCGGGCTGGCTGGAGCAGAGGCGGCTGGGGGCTCTCCCCACTGGATGGTCCAGCCCCGCTGATCGGCCAGGCGTTGGCAGGCGCGTTCGGCCACGGCAGTGATGGTCAGCAGGGGGTTGACGCCCACGGCGGCCGGGATCACCGCGCCATCGCACACATACAGCCCCTCGTGCACGGCGTCACCGTGCGGCCCGGCAAAGACCTGGCATTGGTGGTTGACCACGCCGTGGGCTGCGTCGTCGCCCATGGCACAGCCGCCCAGGGGGTGCACCGTGACCAGCTTCTGGCCCATGCCCTCGGTCCACAAGGGGTTGGCGATGAATTGGCCCTGAATGCCTTCGCTGGCGCGGCGCAGCCACTGGTTGTCGCGCTCGATCACGGCCGAGCGCCCGGCATGGGGCCAGTCGATGCGAAGCCGGTCGTTGCTGAGCTGCAGCTGGCCTTGGGCATCGTCCAGGCTCATCACCAGAAAGGTCTGGGTACGGTCCACCGCGCCGCGGTAGGCCATGTCGGCGAGTTGGCCGGGGTCTTGCTGGACGGCATCGCCGATGGCCTTGGCATCGAGCAGCTTGCGTTGGCCATCCTCCGCCCCGTACTCAAACGCAGTGTTGAGTTGGGCCGAGGCAAAGAACAGTGCTGGCGCCAGCGCCAGGGCCAGGGCGCCGGGGATCACACCTTCTTCGATGACCAGCCGGTCTTTGGGATCGGGCTCCTGGCGCAGGTCGATCACGCCGGTGATGCAGGGGCCGGGCAGCGCGCCTTCGACCGGCTTGCGCAGGCCCAGGCCCACGCCGTGGAGGCCGGGCACATCGGCCACGGCAGGTTCAGGCGGGGTGTCCTCGTCGGTGCTCGGCTGGCCGGCTGCCAGGGCATTGGCCTGCGCCACCTCGGCGGCCTGGGGCGACCAGCCCGCGTCATAGGCCAGGCCCAGCACATCGCCGTTGCCTGAAAACGAGGCCCCCAACCGGCCCGACAGGGGCAGGCCCTGTTCGCGCGAGCGCAGCAGGATCTCGGTCGAGCCCAGGCTGCCGGCCCCCAGCACCACCACGTCGGCCAGCACGCTGGACAGCGGGCTCTCCGGCTGGGCGGTGGCGCGGTAGTGCACGCGCCACCGGGAGCCCTCGCGGCTGACATGGCTCACGCTCACACCGGTGAACAGGCTGGCGCCGTGGCGTTCGGCGTCGGGCAGGTAATTCATCTGCACCGTGTTCTTGGCCCCCACGTTGCAGCCGCTGGTGCAGTCGCCGCAATCGTTGCAGGCGGGCTGGGTCACGCCAAAGGGGTTGACCCGATCTTCGAACGTGACATTGATCGGCACCCGCTGGAAAGGCTTGTCCAGGTGGCTGGCCGACTGCCGCAGCGCCGCCAGCTTGGCCGGCGTGGGGCGGTTGAGCGGGTAGGTGCGAGGTTCCAGCGTGGCGCGGGCCCGCGCCAGGTAGGGGGCCAGCAGTTGCGGGTCATCCCGGAAGGGCTGCGGCCAGGGCGCACTGCGCAGCAACTCGGGGTCGGCCTCGAGTGACACGTTGGCATTGATCAGGGAGGTGCCGCCCAGGCCGTTGCCCACCATGGCCAGCATGTCGGCATGCACGTGCAGCTGGTAGAGCCCGGTGGGCGAGCCGAGGGTCTGGCCGGCGGTGTCCACCCGCATGGCCTCCCGGGCCTGGTTGAGCGAGGCTGGAAACTCGCCGGGCAGGTGTTCCAGCCCACGCTCCAGCAAGGCGACCTTGCGGCCAGCGCGTGCCAGCCGTGAGGCGGCCACGCCGGCACCATAGCCCGAGCCGACCACCACAACCTCGTACGACGACCGGAGCAGTGTCTGGCCCTGGCCCAGACACTGACCCATGTCCTGGGCGATTCTGCGCATCATGACCGGGCTCCTTTCTGGTAGGGGTGGGCCATGGAGCGGGCGTTCAGCGCCGCCGCTGCCAGGGCTTCGAGCTTGTCGCGCGCGCAACTTGAGAAGACCGCCCAGTCGGCCTCGGTGGCGGCCACCGCGGCCTGCAAGGCGCTCAGCAAGGGGTTGTGCCGGTCGCGAAAGTTCTGCAGGCCTTCGGCCCGCACGGGCGCCATGTGATCGGCCACGGGGTCGTTGAACAGGCGCAGCGCGGCCACGTCCATGGCCTCGTTGATGAACACTGCCGAGGCCCCCTGGGTGAAGGTCATGGTGGGTTGGTCCAGCACCCAGCCGCCGGTGTTGTAGACGGCCACCGGCTGGTTCAGGCCCTCGATCACCACTTCTTGCTGAAACGGCTTGTGGGTGTGGCCGTAGACGAATGACAGATCAAAGTCGGGCAATGCCTGGACCGCGGCCGGGTCGGAGCGCAGGGCCGCTTGCAGGTCATGAAGCGCCGGCCCGCTGATGAAGGCGCGCAGGTTCTTCAGGTCGTCGGGGGGCAATAGGTCGAGAAAGTTGTTGCGCTGGCCCTGGGCGTTGCGGGTCAGGGTGAGTTCGATCAGGGCCCCGACCAACTGGCGCAGCGTGATGCCCTGGTACAGCGGCATGCTGCCGCTGAAGCCGAGCTGGGTGGCCACCTGGTCCAGCAACCGCTCGCGGAACTGGTCGGCATAGGCGTGCGAGGCCCCGGCGTTGTTCATGATCTGGTACAGCGAGAAGGCTTCGCGCCCGGTATCGCCGGCGCTGCCCAGGTCGGACCACAGAAAATCGACCCAGGCGCCATTTTCCTGCTCCAGTGTCTCGGCGCTCAACTCGCCCATCGACTGGCCGGACATCAGGCCGTTGATGGTGCTCATCAGCCGGTAGGTCGGGTCGATGTAGTGGCCGTGGTGCAGCACCACGCCGCGCTTTCGGTCGGGCGTGATCAGGCAGAGGTTGGGGTAGGCGATGTGCACTCGGGCCAGGGGCTCGTCGGGCAGGTGCCGGCGCAGGATGGCGGTCAGCATGTCGCAGGGAATCTCGGAACCCGGTGGCCGGTCGCGGTACTCGGAGTGGTCGATCAGGTCGTCATGGGTCTGGCCTTGGCGCAGGGCGTCGACAAACAGGGTGTCCTGGGCCATTCGCCACAGGTGGTGATCGTGGTTGCCGGGCACCAACAGCACCGTGGGGGACAGCACGGGCGCCTGGCCCGGGGGGAACAAGGCCTCGACGAACTGGGCGAACACGCGCGCCACCTGGCCCATCGGCGAGATGCCCAGGTCCAGGATGTCGCCCAGCAGGACCAGGGTGGGCGGTGTTGGGCTTTGGCCCTGACCTTGGCCTTGGCCCGCCTGGGCCAGGTGGCGCAGGGTGCGCCTCAGCGACGAAGCGAAATGCAGCAGCGTGGGGCTGGGGTGCCCGGCATCGAATTCGCCGGCAGCATTGAGCTGCGTGAGGGTGCTGTCCGGGGCCCCGAGGTGGAGATCCGACAGGCAGACGTAGCGCACAGGGGTCATGGGCAAGTTCGCTCCTGAATCTGAAGGCCGCAATCGGTTTGATGGGGGCTGGCTGCGGTGGGGCTCAGAGCCCGGGCGGAATCACCGGCTCGTTCAGTTGCCGCCAGTCCCAGAACGCTTCCACAGGCATGGCCTTGGTGACATACCAGCCTTGCACGTACTCGCAGCCCAGGCGTTTCACGATGGCCCACTCTTCGGCGGTTTCCACCCCCTCGGCCACGATGCTCAGGCCCATGCGGTGGGCCAGCGTGCAGATCGAGTCGAGCAGCACCTCGGCCGAGCTGCCCACCTGCACGCCCTTGACGAAGGATCGGTCCACCTTGAGTTCCTGAACCGGCATCTTCTGCAGGTAGGCCAGTGACGAGTAGCCGGTGCCAAAGTCATCGATGGACAGGCTGAAACCTGCCTGGCGCAAGGCATGCAGGTGCTTGAGCGCGGTGTCCGGGTCGTCCATCACGCTGCTTTCCGTCACTTCAAAGCGGATGTCCTGCGGGTTGGCATTCAGGCGGGCCGCCAGTTCCTGGGCCTGGCGGCCAAGGCGGTCATCGCGCAGGTCGCTGGCACTGATGTTGACCGAGATCTGGATCGGCCGCCCCGAGGCGCGCTGCTGTGCGCAGACCAGCAGGGCCTTCTTGAGCATCCACTCGGTCAGCATGCGGATGCTGCCTGTCTGTTCGGCAAAGGGTATGAACTCGCTGGGCGGCACCAGCCCGCGTTCAGGGTGCCGCCAGCGGATCAGGGCCTCTGCCGACTCGATGCTGCCGTCGGCGATGCGCACCTTGGGTTGCAGGTGCATTTCGAGCTGGTTCTGGGTCACCGCGTCCTTGAGCTTGGACAGCAGGCTCAGGTCGGCGCGGGAGCTCAACTCCATGCTGTCCGAAAACGTCAGCCAGTCGGCGTTGACCCGTTGCGCTGCATGGGTGGCAATGGCCGCGGCCCGGATCAGGTGCTGCATGCTCTGCCCGTGCCTGGGCGCCACCGCCACGCCCACGGTGAAGCTGATGTCCACCGGCTCGCCGAGCACGTTCAGGGGGTCGGCAAACCGGGCGTGAACCTGCTCGATCAGTGAACTGGTCTCGGCATTGCTGGAGGTCAGCAGGCAGAACTGGGAGGCATGCAGCCGCCCCACCTTGACCCCGGGGATGCTGTGCAGACGCCGGGCTGCCTCGATCAACACGGCATCGCCAAATTCATAGCCCAGCGCGTCGTTGATGGCCTTGAAGCGGTCCAGGTCCAGCACCAGCACCAATTGGTCATTGCCCTGGCGCAGGTTGGCATCGCCATCGGCACGGATGCCTTCGCGGTTGGGCAACTGAGTCAGGCTGTCTGTGATGGCTTTCTGGTGCTCGAACTCAGACCGCTGCTGGCGCTCCATCATCCGGCACACGTTGAGCAGCAAGACACCGCCGAAGAACAGGCTGGCCCCCAGGGTCAGCAAGGCGTGGAGCTGAACATGCCCCTGCCACGCATACAGCACGGAACCCAGGCTCAGGATCAGAAAAACACCATAGATGCGCGGCCTGGCCGACAACACCGTGACCGAGACGGCCGCCCAACCCACCACCAGGGCCGACAGCAAGGCCAGGTCGACAATGCTCAGGGAGCCCGAGAACAAGGGCAGGCAAGACACCGCCAGGGTACCCGTGGCCGTGTTGATGGCTGCCATGGTGTTCAGCGTGTCTGGCGTGGGGCCCCGCCGGCGCAGGTGCATGTGGTAATACCACTGCCGCAACAGGTAACCACCGGCCACCACCGCATACCAGCTGCCGTAGGCAGCCCAGCCCACCTGCTCCACCAGGGTGAAGCCAAACAGGCCGCACAGGCACAACGCTGCCAAGGTACCCAAACGGGATTGAGAGACCAGGATTTCGACTCGTCTCACCGTCAGGTCGTCGGCAACATCGCGCAAAATCGGCATGGATCAGTCAGATTTCGTATTTGGCGCGTTCAGGCCTCGTCTTCGTCGGAGGACGGGCCTGAACTGCTGTTACTTAATGTAACCAAAATGCAGATCAGCGTGTGATTTTCCCGGTTTGCTTTCCTTCAGGCGAACACGGGGGCTTGCACGTGCAGCAAATCTGCCACAAGTGCGTGCCCAGGGCGCGTCCGGTTTCAGGCCTGTGGGGGCTGTGGCTGGCGTGCCTGCCAGGCCCGCAGAGCCTGACGGTAATCGTCCATGGCCAGATCGTGCAGGTCAAAAATGCAGGGGTCACAGCCATTGCCGCAGCAAGCCTCGAGTTCAGGCTGCACGGGCGGGGTGGGCATGGGATCGTTGCTGGGGGGCTGTGGGCTGGGCATGGTGCCATTTTCGCGCAGGCCTGCGGCCCTTGCCGGCGCAGGGTCAGCGCTGCGGCCGGCCCAGCGCATCCCGAAAACCCAACTGGCTGACCACGCTGGCCACGATCAGCACCGTGGCCATGGCCAGGGCGGGGTCGTGCCCCAACCCCACGGCTGCGGTGCACAAGGCACCCACCATCATCTGAATGGCGCCGTACAACCCGGCAGCCGAGCCCACCAGGTCAGGGTGCACGCTCAGAGTGCGGGTCAGCGCCGCAGGGCTGGTCATGCCGGCGCCTACGTTGAACATCAGCAACAGGGCCAGCACCAGCCACCATTGCAAAAGGCCGGCCAGCAGCACGGCCAACAGCAGCACGGCGCTGGCCAGGCTGAGCGCATTGGCGCGCAACATCAGGTGCTCCACACTCACGCGGCCGATCAGCCGGCTGGCCAGGGCGTTGCCCAGTGAGAGCCCGGCCACCAGCAGGCCCAGGTACAGAGCCACTTCGTGCGGTGGCCGGTGCATCTCTTGCACAAAGATGAAGGGCGCCGAGGCCAGAAACGCATAAATCGAAGTGGTGGCACAGCCGCCGCCGATGGCCAGGGCCATGTAGGGGCGTGAACTGAGCAGCCGCCCGTAGTCGCGCTGCAGCTTGGCTGGACGGAATTGCCCGCTGGGCTCGCCGGTCTCGGGCAGGATGCGCCAGGTCAGCGACAGGTTGAGCAGGCCCAGCCCGATCAGCAGCACAAAGATGAAGCGCCAGCCCAGCCAGTCGCTCACCGTCTGGCCCAGCAGCGGGGCCAGGCCGGGGCCGATCATGGTGATGAGGTTGATCATGGCCAGGCGCCGCACCGATTGCGTCATGCCTGAGCTGTCGCGCACGATCGCCCGGCCCAGCACCAGACCAGCGCAGCCGCCCAGGGCCTGCACAAAGCGTGCGGCCGCCAGCAGGCGGACATCCGGGGCCCAAAGCGACAGCAGCCCCCCCAGCGTGAACAGGGCCAGACCCACCATCAGCACCGGTCGGCGCCCGTAACTGTCGGACAGGGGCCCGTAGATGGGCTGACCCACGGCCAGGCCCAGGATGTACAGGCTGATCGTCAGCTGAATGGGGCCTGGTTCGGCGTTCAGGCTGAGGGCCGCCTGGGGTAGGGCGGGCACGAAGATGTGCATGGCCACCGTGCCGCTGAACGTGATCAGCACCAGCAGCCACAAGGGGGGCAGGGGGCGGTGCACGTCAGGCATCCTCGGCGGTGTCAGCGGCCTCGCCCCCATCGAGCGCGGCCAGGGTGCTCAACACCTGCTCCAGCACCTGCACGGCCGTGTTCAGGGCGCTGTCGTCAATGCCGGCCAGCAGGGTGGCGCGCACTTGTTCGGTCTGGCGCCCGACCTGAGCGACGATGGCCTGGCCTGCCGGTGTCACGTGCAGGATCTTGGCACGTCGGTCTTCGCCCTCGCGGCGCTCGATCAGGCCGGTGGCTTGTAGCTCGTCCAGCAGGCGCACCACGGACGAGGTGTCCAGTGAGAGCAGGGCAGCCAGGTCTTTTTGGCGCATGGGCTGGCTGGCACGCGCCACATGCCACAGCGGGAGCCAGGTGGCTTCGGTCAGGCCGAGGGGTTGCAATTGGCGATTGATGGCCCGGCGCCATTGGCGGGCCGTGGAAGACACCAAGGCACCGAACACGGCACGTGCCGGCTTGTCGGATGAAGGCATGAAGTGCTGCCATGGCAGCGCGATGGGCCCCGCGCCAACTTGGGCAGGCCGGTTCGCGCAGGCCGGGCATCTTACAAAATGATTGGGATGCCAATTATATGTTTGTCACTCAAAACTCGCCGGTGGGCAATGGCGTGACCCAGGGCGCAGCGTGGGAGGCCCCTGGCCTGCCGTTCAAGCCAGCGCGCTGTCGGCCAGCAGTGCCTGCTGGCAGGGCGATTCGGGCAGCAGGCTGAGCCCTTGTTTGGCCTGGTTCAGTGCCGTCTGCGCCCGCGCCAGGGCGGCGGCCAGGGCAGCTTGGGTCAGTCGGGCCGGGCGGCCGGGGGGCGCCAGATCAGGCCGGCTTTCGCGGTTCAGTTGCCACACCAGGCCCCAGCTTTGGCCATAGGCAGCCAGGGCGGCTTCAACCTCGGGCGGGGCACCGGCCAGAATGGCGGCGCAGCGTGCCCCGGCCTCGAACAGCGAGGCCGTCCGGGCCTGGGTGATGCGCTGGTGCCGGTCACCGGCGTCATCCGACTGAGCTGGGGGATCCGGGGTCTGGTAGGTCTGCTGGTACATCACCGAGCCCTCGGCCACCTGGTTGGTGGCATCTGCCAGCACGCGCAGTACGCGCATGTCGCCCAACTCCACAATGGCCCGGAAGGCCCCGGTGTAGAGCAGATCGCCCAGCAGCACGCTCGGTGCATTGCCCAGGCCGGCAGGGGCCTCTTCGGCGGGCAGGTCTACCTCATGGTGCAGGGCCAGTGCGGCGTGGATCAGTTCGACGGCTGCCGCCAGCACCTGCTGGCGTGCCCCTCGGTCTCCCAAGGCCTGGGCACAGACCAGCGCCAGGGCAGGGCGTACGCGCTGTTCGGGTGATTGGGCGATGTGCTGTGCCGCATAGGCAATCAAGGCCACATCGGTGTTGAGACGTTGCTGGATCAGCGTGCCGACCTGAGCCAGGTCGGCATCGATCAGGGCAAAAAATGAACTCGGGATGAGGGCGTGCATGGTGACGGGTTTGGCAGGGGGAAGGCGAGCTCAGCGGCCTTGGGATGGCTGTCAGCCGCCCTGCTCCGGCGCAGGGTTTGCCGGCGAGTGTAGGTGAACTCACCGGGCCCGCCGCGCAGACAGGTGCAATGACCCGTTACAACGGGCCAGAGGCGATGCCGAAAGCATGGGCGCGGCGCGGGGGCGCAGGGGTCTGGGCACAGCCCAGCCATAGAGCGGGGAATGGGCCCTTGATCAGCGACAAGGCTCGGGTGCTCGGGCGCAGTGCGTCTTTTGCGATTTCTCAAGCTTTCAAGATCTGGCCGGAATCACTTTTTCTTATCTGAAATGGGTCGAAGTTCGATGCAGGCGCGGCGCTAGATTCGGCTCGAACCGGGGGTAGGCAGCGCCTGCAAAGGCCCGCTGTGCTCCGGTGATCCATCCCTGTTGAACCATTTCCAGACCGAGCAAACACCATGAGCTTCTACCAAGACTTCAACGACAAGCAGGCCATCGAAGCCTGGCATGCATTGCCCCGCGCACCCTACAAGACCTTCAAGCTGACGCGCCTGGCACCCACGATCGGTGCCGAGATCCAGGGTGTGGACCTGTCACGCGACCTGCCTGACGAGCAGTTGGCCGAGATCCGCCGCGCGATCGGCGAGAACCTGGTGCTGGCCTTCCGCGGGCAGACCTTGGATTTGGCGTCGCACAAGCGCTTTGCACGCCGCTTTGGCACGTTGCACCGCCATTTGTTGGCCAAGAGTCGCGCCGTGGCCGGCGGCACCGACGACCCCGAGGTGCTGGCCTGGCGCACCGGGCCGCAGTCGCGCTTCACCGCCGGCGACGCCTGGCACCACGATGTGTCGTGCGATGCCAACCCCATCTGGGGTTCTTTTTTGCATGTCACGCGCCTGCCCGAGTCGGGGGGCGGCGACACGGCCTTTGCCAACCTGGTGCTGGCCTATGAGTCGCTGTCGGCGCCCTACAAGGCCTTTCTTGACGGCTTGACCGCGGTGCACGATGGCTCGACCGCCTGGACGGCCGGCTACGGCAGCCAACCCGAGCCCGGCAAGGCCTTTCCGGCCACCGAGCACCCCGTGGTGGCGCGCCATCCCTTCACCGGGCAGAAGTTCCTGTACGTGAACGAGGCCTTCACCTCACACATCGTGCAGCTCAGCCGCCACGAGAGCCAGTCTGTGTTGCAGCAACTGTACCGCCACATCGAGCGCAACCTGGCCTTCCAGGTGCGTGTGAAGTGGGAACCCGGCACCCTGCTGTTCTGGGACAACTGGGCCACCCAGCACCATGCCGTGTGGGATTACTTTCCGGAAGAGCGCTGGGGCGAGCGTGTGTCGGCCTATCTGGACCACGGCCCCGAGGCTTGAATGTCTCGGCTATACCATCGCCGTAGTTAAACGCTTCAATCATCTGCAATCAAACAGGAAATCCTGTTTGATTGATCTGGGTTGGGTTTACCTGCGACGCAAACGCAGCAATGCGACCGCGCTCATCAAACCAGTCAGCAACAACATGCCCCACTCTGACAACGTGGGAACCGAAGTTGCGGCGGGAGCAGCCGCTTGCGCAGTAGCGGGGTCAAAACAAACTGAGCCTAAATACCCACCGCCGCTAACGTTCCCTGACGTGATAGTGACAGAGGTGATGGTTGCGGGGGCGCTGGCGAATGTCACAGTGCCAGATTGGGCTCCGCTAGTGCTCGCAGTGGTACCTCCAGCACCGTAAGTGATGAAGTTGGCAGGCAATTCTCCGGCGACCAGTGTGTACGGTGTGCTATTGAAGCTGTAATTAACACTCTCGTTAGTCGGGGCACCGTTAACAGCAAATAAGCCCGAAGTGAAACTGGTGTTGGCGACGGCGGGTGAAAAGTTAAATGTGCATGCAGGGTTGCCGGCTCCTGCGAAGGTCGCGCCAAGAGGACCGGGCCCTGGTGTTGCCGTTGTGCAGTTGGCCGTGACCGTAACACCGCTGTAGGTACCAGACTGGCCTGTACAAACTGGAGCAGCGATTGAAAGAACGGGCAGTACCACCATCAGTACCGCAGATGCGACTTTTTTCATGATTTGTGCATTGGTTGTAACCGCGCGTTTCTATCATGAAAATCTTTTTCGACATCAAAACTTTGTTAAAAATAAATTTTAAAACAATAAAAATGATATTTAAATCAAATATGTTCTACTGTCGAAATTTAATTAATAGAAATGAAATTTCTTCAAGAGCTTAAAACAAGCCATTTTTCGTGATCAGCAGGGGTGACCTTGGGCAAGTCCGCCAAACATTGAGTCGCTTGATGTGATGCGCTTTCTGCTGGGGTGACAAAATCAAAGCGAGATGCCGAGTCCGAAGGAATTGTGCTGGATCAAAACGGCATCAGCGACCGGGCAAACTGGCGAACGTCATTGAGTAGGCCGAGGCAATGCCGCAGATGAACGTGTTCAAACCAGTGAAATCACACTTTCGCGTGGCCTCGTCGCAACGAGCACTTGGGTATTTTCGTACTTAGCGGTCTTGTTTTGATATTAATTTTGCCGTCTTTGTTCACGCAGCATGAACAGGTAAAGGCTTTCGACCTTTTCACGCGCCCAGGGCGTCTTGCGCAGAAAGGTCAGGCTCGACTTGATGCTGGGGTTGAGCGCAAAGCAGCGGATGGGCACCAGGTGGGCCAGTTCGTCCCAGCCATAGAAATCGACCAGCGCGGTGACGATGGCCTCCAGGGTCAGCCCATGCAAAGGGTTGTGGCGCTGGGCTGGTGGGGCAGGGGGCGTGGACATGGCGGCATCGGGGTGGGCTGCGGGGCTGCCGAGCTTAACCCAGGGCTGGGTGCTGCCCCAGCTTGCGGCTCTGGCCTGAGGTGCCCGCGCCGCTCATTTTGGGCCGGCATCTTCATAGAACTTCAGGATCGGCGGGTCAAAGCGCTGATGATCAAGCTGCCACAGGCCCAGGGGGCCGCGCAGCAGCGGCACCTGCACCTCGCTGCCGGCGGGCACCTGAGCCCAGTACTCCGGGGCCTTGGTGAAGCGCAAGGTGGGCAGGCCCTGGCGGGCATCCACTGGGCTCAGGTGAACCACCCGATCGACCACGCGGTAGGCATACCAGGTGGATGGCCCGCTCGCCAGCACCTGATCGACCCGCTTGAGCGCAGGCAGCGCCGCCATGGCCAAAGCGCCTGTCAGAAAAAAGGCCAGCGCTAGCGACTCTTGCACCGGCACCTTGCCAGCCAGCAGCCGGCGGTAACTGAACCAGCCCAGCCCGAGCCCCAAAGCCCCAACGGCCACCAGCAGGGCCGGGTTGCTGAGCAGCTGTGCCACCTGGGATTCGATCAGCTCGTAGTCGTTGAACACATAGGTGTCGAGCAGGGAGAGCAACAGCAGCGTCAGAAACACGATCACGGCCACCAGCGAAGACGGGTTCTTCTCCAGCGAAAAATCCGTGGCTGCGCCAGTTGGCAACGCAAAGCCTGGAAAGACCGAGCGCACCATGTCGGCCAAGGCTTCGCGCGAGGCTTTGGGGTTGGCCAGTGTCTCTGCACACACCAGCAGTGGGCCAGACGGGGCATCGATCTGCACCCAGGCCAGGTTGGCGGTGCGCAAAGGGTGTGGGGCCAGCCAGGTGAGCGTGGCCTGCTCTTTGCGCACGAGTTGTTCAAAGTCCTCCGGGGCCCCATGCCAACGGCCCCTGAGGCGGACCGAATCCCCCTCATCGATCAACACACCCAAGGCCTGGTGGGCGCTCAGCTTGGGCCACTTTCTCAGAAACTCGACCCGTGCCATGCCGACGCGCCAGAACCGGGAACCGTCCAGCCCATCGACCACCCGCTGCTGGTGCTTCTTCAGCCGCCGATGCCGCCTGTACTGGTGCAAGGCCAGCAGCAGTTGAAGAAAAATGATCAGTGCCAATGCGATGTTCAACAATTTCATGCTGATACCCTCCCTCTTTTCAGGTCGACGGCCGTCTTGGCGCTGTGGCCCACCATTCGGCTTCAGTTCTCGGTGAGCCGCACTTTACCCAATGAGCACCCTCCATGACCTTGGTACACCTTGGCACGCGGCCTCGGCCTCCGGTGGTGGGGGGCGAGAGGATTTCAGGATGGAAGAGAAGGTCACTGAGTTGATGCGGCAGGCGGCCCGGCAGGCCATCCTGCCCCGCTTCCGCTTCCGCTTCCGCTTCCGCTTCCGCTTCCGCTTCCGCTTCCGCTTGCTGCGGGCAGAGGACATCGAGGAGAAATCGCCCGGCGAAACCGTGACTGCGGCAGACCGCGAAGCCGAGGCCTTGTTGACAGCCGGGTTGCAGGAGCTCTTGCCCGGTGCGCTGGTGATGGGTGAAGAGGCCACTTCGATGCAGTCACAGCGCCGCATCGATGCGGCTGCGGCCTCTGAGCTGTGGGTGGTCGACCCCTTGGACGGTACCGCCAATTTTGTGGCGGGCAGCCCGATTTTTGCCGTCATGGTCGCCTTGATCCGTGACGGCGAAACGGTCATGAGCTGGATGCTCGACCCCTTGACCGACACCTTGGCCTTTGCCAAAAAAGGGGCCGGCGCCTACCTGGATGGCCAGCGTTTGCACGCGCCGCAGACCCCGCTGGCGCTGGAGCAGCTTCGCGGGGCGATCTTCACGCGCTTTCTCCCACCGGCCTTGAAAACCGACATCGAGGCCTGCCAAGGCCAACTGGCGCAGGTGCTGCCAGGCATGCGCTGCTCCGGCCATGAGTACCCGGCGATCGCCCAGGGGCGGCAGAACTTCGTGCTGTTCTGGCGTACGGAGCCTTGGGATCATGCCCCCGGCGCCCTGTTCATGGCCGAAGCCGGTGCCCATGTGGCACGGCCCGATGGGTCGTCGTACCGGCCTTTGGAGGATGGCCAAGGCCTGCTCGTGGTGGACAACCTGGGCAACTGGAACCTGCTGGCCCAGTTGCTGTCGGATCGGACCATCGGGTGATGGGCGCAAGGGGCCGGAGCTGATCTCAGTGCGAGGACGGCCCACCCAGCTGTATCAACGCTCGATCGTCTTGTTCCACCGGCTGTTCCAGCCCGGGCGCTGTTCGTTGATGGCGTCCCAGTCCACGGTGATGGCGTTTTTCATGTAGCCGTTGATCAGCTTGACCTGTTCCACCCCATTGCCCACCACCGGTGCCTTGGGGTTGGTGGGGATCTGGTCGCCAAACTGCAGCACGTTGGCCTGGGCCAGGGGCGACAGCAGGAACTCGGTCAGCTTCTGGGCCAGTTCGGGCTCGCTGTTCTTGGCGATCACGCACTGGGCCACCATCAGCACCACGGAGCCCTCTTTGGGCTGGGCGTATTCCACCGGAATGCCCTTGGCCTTGAGCCCGGCGACGGCGGTGGGGGTGAGGGGGAACAGCGCGGCCTCGCCGGTCTGCACCATTTCAGAGATCTTGGCCGAGCTGGGGATGTACTCGAGCACATTGGGGCCGATGGTGTTGGCCCAGGCCTTGAAGCCGGGTTCGACGTTTTTGTCGGTGCCGCCCTGGATGCGGTTGAACATCAAGAAGCCGTGCAGCCCGAAGGTGGAGGATGGCATCGACTGGAACACCACCTTGCCCTTGTACTTGGGGTCGGCCAGGTCCATCCATGAGGTGGGCGCAGCCCAGCCCTTTTCGGTGAACATCTTCTTGTTGTAGGCCAGGCCGGTCATGCCCAGGCTCACGCCGGTGGCCATGTCGTTCTTCAGGCGGGCGGCGGGGTAGATGTCTTTCAGCACCGGGGTGTCGCGCTGCTTCTCGCACAGGCCCATGTTGATGGCCCGCGCCATGATGCCGTCGTCCAAAAACATCACATGCATCTGGGGCTTGTCCTTGTTGGCCTGGGCCTTGGCCAGGATGTCGGACGAGGTGCCCGGCACCACCACCACCTTGGCGCCATAGGCCTTCTCGAAGGCCGGGAAGACGTACTGGGTGTAGGCCTTCTCCATCTGGCCCCCGTTCATGCCGATGTACAGGGTTTTGGTGTCGGCCATGGCGTGGCTGCCCAAGGTGGCGGCGCACAAGGCGGCGCTCGCCCAGGCCAGGCGGCTGAAACGGCTTGCTTGCACAGAGGGGGTGGTTTTCATGCTGTGGTCCTTGTTGGCTGGTTGGGGGAAGGTCGGTGAATGAAAAGGCAGGGGTGATCAGGCCAGGGCCGCCGTGGCGGGCTGGAAACGGGCGATGTCAAAGCCTTCGAGCGGGGTGCTGCTGTGGCCTTGGTGGACCAGCTCGGCCAGCACCTCGCCGGCCGCCGGGCCGATCTGGAAACCGGCGCCGGCAAAGCCGAAGCCATGCCACAGGCCGCTGCGCTGGTGGCTGGGACCCAGCACGGGCTGGCGGTCGGGCAGGTAGCCTTCGGTGCCGCTCCAGGTACGGATGATGTGGGCGCCGCGCAGTGCGGGCAGCAGTTCGATGGCCTGCTGGGTCAACTTGAGCAGGGCCTCACTGCTGCTGCGGGCGCGCTGGCCGTCCAGGGCCAGGCCCGAGCCGCCGCCCAACACAAAGTTGCCGCGCCGCACCTGGCGGCCATAGATGCCGCCGCCCTCCACGCCCAGGCTGACCGGGGCAAAAAAGGGCAGGGGCTCGGTCACAGCCATGGCTGGGTGGCCCGAAACCAGGGGCACAGGCTCGCCGAACTGGGCCGCCAACTGGCCTGCCCAGGCGCCGGCGCAGTTGATCAACTGGGGCGCGCGCAGACGCCAGTGGGCCTGCCCGTCGGGGCCGGCCTCGGCCACAAAGCGTTGGCCATCGTGGGCCAGTGCGATCAATGGGGTGCGCTCCAGCACGCGGGCACTGGCGCGCTCGGCCGCCCGGGCAAAAGCCGGCGACACCAGGCGCGGGTTGGCTTGCCCGTCTTCGGGGCACAGCGAGCCGCCCACCGCCACCTCGCCCAGCCAGGGCCAGCGGCGATGTACCTCTGACCGGCCCAACACCTGCAGGCCCAGGTCAAATGCGGCGCTTTGCTCGCGATAGCGTTCCAGCGCGGCCAGATCGGCCTCGCTGCGGGCCAGTTTGAGGTGGCCGCTGCGCTGGTATTCGCCGTCGCTGCCGATCAGTTCGGGCAGGCGACCCCAGATGCCGTGGGCCCGCTGGGCCAAGGGCAATTGATTCATGGGCCGGCCCTGCCGTCGCACACCGCCAAAGTTGACACCGCTGGAGCGCGAGCCACACAGATCGCGTTCGATCAGCACCACCTGGCTGCCCATGCGGGCCAGCGCCAGCGCCGCCGAGCTGCCCACAATGCCGCCCCCCACCACCAGCACATCGCAATCAAGGGTCTGCATCAGTCGGTCTCCGGGGCAGGGTCTGGCCCAAGCTGGCTGGCATGGGCCATCAGGGGCAGGGGTTTGATGGGGGCCTGGGCGCGCAGCCGGCCCACCTGTTCGATGGGCTGGCCGCTGGCGTGGGCCAGGATCTCGGCGGCGGCCACGCCACACATGCGGCCCTGGCAACGGCCCATGCCGACGCGGCTGAGCGCCTTGAGGCGGTTCAACTCGGGTGCGCCGGTGTCTTTGACCTGCTGGCGCAGTTCGCCTGCCGTGATGTTTTCGCAGCGGCACACCACCAGCTCATCGGGGGCCTGCGCCGCCCAATCGGTGGGGAAGGGGAAGGCGGTCTCCAGCCCCTGGCGGAAGCGTGCGATGCCGGCCAGCTTGGCGTCGAGCGCGCGGCTGCGCGGGCCCGGGGCCAAGCCCTGGCGGTCTTCCAACAGGGCCAGGGCGGCGCGTTCGCCGGCCCATTCGGCCGCATCAGCGCCCTGGATGCCGGCACCATCGCCGGCCAGGTACACGCCCGCCACGCTGCTGCGCCCGGCGGCGTCGCGCACCGGCAGGTGGGCCCGGTTCAGGGCGTTGAATTCAAAGCGGCAGTCCAGCAGATCGGCCAATTGGGTCTCCGAGCGCAGGGCATGGCCGAGGGCCAGACCGTCGGCTGCGGTGCTGTGCTCGCGGCCCAGGCGATCCTGCCAGCGCAGGCCTTCAACGCGCTCGCTGCCCAGTATCTGCAAAGGCCGCACGCCCCAGTGCACCGGCACCCCATGGGCCAGCAGCCAGGCCAGAAAGTACTGCCCCTTGGCCAGGGTGGCGGGCTGGTTCAGCAAGGCGGGCAGCGCGGCGATCTTGCCGGCCCAGCCGGCCGTGTCGAGCACCCCGGCCACCTGCACACCGTGGGCGCGGCCGGCCTTGGCGATCTGGTAGGCCACCAGGTAGAGCAGGGGGCCGGTACCGGTCAGCAGCACGCGCTGCCCGATGCTGCAGCCCTGGTATTTCAAGGCCACCTGGGCCCCGCCCAGGGTGTAGGCGCCGGGCAGCGTCCAGCCTGGCAGGGGCAGCACGCGGTCGGTGGCGCCGGTGGCCACCACCAGTTGCGACCAGGCCAGGCGCTGGCTGCGCTCGCCTTGCAGCACGTCGAGCCAGCCCGGGCCAGCGTTCCACACCAATTGTTCGGGGCGGTAGTCCACCCGGGGCAGCAGCGCTTGCCAGGCCGCATGCACGGCGCGGGCGCGGCCGGCCTCGAAGCCATACAGGGCTTCGGGCGGGCGAGAGAACCCTGCCGGGGGCTGCCGGTAGATCTGGCCGCCGCCTCGTGCGGCTTCATCGATCAGGATCGGCCTCAGGCCATGGGCGACCAGGGTCTGGGCGGCGCGGATGCCGGCGGGGCCGGCGCCCACGATCACCACGGGGGCCTTGAGGTCAGGCGGGGTGCGGGGGGCGCTCACAGCGGGCTCTCCTCGGCATGGGTCAGCACGCTCAGACCAGGGCTGACCAGGGTGGTGCAGGCGCGCAGGCGCCGGCCTTCTGGCGTGCGCACCCAGCAGTCCTGGCAGGCACCCATCTGGCAGAAACCGGCACGGGGCTGGCCGCTGAACTCGTTGTGGCGCAAGGAGGCCTGGTGCTGAAGGATGGCGGTCAGCACGGTGTCGCCGGCCAGGGCCTGCACGGGCTGGCCATCCACCTGCACGGTCAGCGGGGTGCGGCCGGTTTCGGCCACACGGTGCAACAGGCCGGGGCCGGTCTTCTTCAGGGCATGGGGGTTCATCGGTGACCTCCGACCAGCACTTTGTCGAGGCCGTAGAGCCGGTCCAGCACCAGCATGGCGACGGCGGTCAGCCCCACCATCAGGGCCGACACGGCCGCCATCAGCGGGTCGATGGATTCGGTGGCGTACATGTACATGCGCACCGGCAGCGTGACGGTGGACGGTGAGGTGACAAAGATCGACAGCGTGACCTCATCAAAACTGTTGATGAAGGCCAGCAGCCAGCCACCGCTCACCCCGGGCAGGATCATGGGCAGGGTGATGCGCACAAAGCTGCGCAAGGGCGAGGCCCCCAGCGACAGCGCGGCCTGCTCGATGCTGCGGTCAAAGCCCACCAGCGAGGCCAGCACCAGGCGCAACACATAGGGCGTCACCACCAGCGCATGCGCGAGCAGCAGAAAGCCGAAGCTGCCCGCGGCACCCACCAGGCTGGACAGGCGCAGCAGGGCCACACCCAGCACCAGGTGGGGAATGATCAGCGGCGACAGGAACAGCGCGTTGATCAGCTCCCGGCCTCGAAAGGTGTAGCGCGTGAGCGCCAGGCCAGCGGGCACGGCCAGCACGGTGGACAGCGTGGCCGAGCCCAGGGCCAGCCACAGGCTGTTCCAGAACGAGGCCACAAAGTCGGGGTGCTCGAACACGGCCTTGAACCAACGCAGCGACAGGCCGTGGCGCGGCAGGGTCAGGGTGTTCTCGGGCGTGAAGGCGACCACACAGACGATCAGCAGCGGGGCCAGCATGAAGCTGACCACGAGGGCGTTGAACAGCAGGGCCAGGGGGCCATTTTTGCCCGGGATGCGCCCGGAGGCATTGAGGTTTGCAGTGGTACTCATGGCGGATTCACCCCAAGGCTTTCTGGTAGCGGCGCTCCACCAGGCGGTTGTAGCTCAGCATCACGATCAGGTTGGCCACCAGCAGGGTCAGGGCCACCGCCGCGCCCTGGGGCCAGTTCAGTTCGTGCAGGTATTCGTCGTAGACGATGGTGGCCACCATCTTGAGCCGGCGCCCGCCCAGCAGGCCCGGGATGGCGAACGAGCTGGCCGACAGGCCGAACACGATCAGGCTGCCCGACAGGATGCCGGGCATCACCTGGGGCAGCACGATGCGGCGCACGATGGTGAAGGGACTGGCCTGCAACGAGGCGGCGGCATGCTCCACGCTGGGGTCGAGCTTTTGCAGCGAGGTCCAGACTGGGATCACCATGAAGGGCAGCATCACGTGCACCAGGGCGATCACCACGGCCGCCTCGGTGTACAGCAGCTTGACGCGGCCCAGGCCCAGGGCCATCAAGGCCTGGTTGACCAGGCCTTCAGGGCCCAGCAGCATCGACCAGCCAAAGGCCCGCACCACCACCGACACCAGCAGCGGCGCCAGCACCACCAGCAACAGGATCGAGCGCCAGGGGCTGCCCATGCGGCTCAGCACATAGGCCTGGGGCGCCCCCACGGCCATGCAGATCAGGGTGGTCAGCCCCGCCATCCAGAAGGTGCGCCAGAAAATGCCCAGGTAATAGCTGTCGCTGAACAGGTGGGCGTAATGGGCCAGGGTGTACTCACCCTCTTTCACGCCGGTGGCGTAGTCAAAGCCGTTGAACGAGAGCACGGCGGTCAGCAACAGCGGCGTGACCAGCAGCGTGGCGAACAGACACAGCGCGGGCCCGCTGAGCAGCCAGGGGACGGGCTTTTTCATGCCATGGCCTCAGTGGCTGTCAGCGCGGCGGCGGCGCCCGAGGCTTCCAGCACCCGGGTCACATGCAGTGGCCAGTCGATGCCTGCGTCAGCGCCCACGGCCAGGGGGCTGCCACCATCGTTGGGCGCCAGCAACAGCAACTCACCCAGGGCGCTGTTCAGTCGGTACATCCACTGGCTGCCCAGAAAGAAGCGCTCCAGCACCTTGGCGCCCAGCCGGCCCTGGCCGGGGGCGCACAGGCGCAGTTTCTCGGGGCGCAGGCCGACCAACACGCGGCTGCCCGGGGCATGGTGCAGGCCAGGCAGCGCCAGGCGCAAGGGCCCCAGGCTGATCTCAGGCCCGTGCTCGCCGGCCACCACCTGGGCCGGGATCAGATTGGCCTTGCCCACAAAGGTGGCAATGAAGCGGTTGCCCGGGTGCTCGTACACCGCCTCGGGGTGGTCGACCTGGGTGATGCGCCCAGCCTCCATCACCACCACCCGGTCGCTCACGGACAGGGCCTCTGACTGGTCGTGGGTGACCATCACCGTGGTGGTGCCCACCTGGCGCTGGATGCGGCGCAGCTCGAACTGCATCTCTTCGCGCAGCTTGGCGTCCAGATTGGACAGGGGCTCGTCGAGCAGCAGCACCGGCGGGCGGATCACCAGGGCACGTGCCAGCGCCACGCGCTGGCGCTGCCCGCCCGACAACTGGCGCGGGTAGCGTTGGCCATGCTGGTCCAGCCGCACCAGGGCCAGGGCTTCGGCGACGCGCTGATCGCGTTCGGCCTTGGGGCAGTGCCGCATCTCCAGGCCAAAGCCCACGTTCTCGGCCACAGTCATGTGCGGAAACAGGGCGTAGGTCTGGAACACGATGCCCAGGCCGCGGCTGCTGGTCTTGGTGTGGGTGATGTCCTGGCCATCCAGCACGATGCGGCCGCTGCTGACCGCCTCGATGCCGGCAATCATCTGCAAGGTGGTGGTCTTGCCGCAGCCCGAAGGGCCGAGCAGCGAAACGAATTCGCCTTGCTCCACCTGCAGGTTCAGGTCACTCACGGCCCGGGTGGCGCCGTAGTTTTTGCACAGGTCGTGCAGTTGCAAAAAGGACATCGTGAAAGCCTTTCAGCAGATGCCCGGGGGCATCGGCGTCGATGAAGAGTGGAAGCTGGAAAGTCGCTCGTTCTTTTTTCAATCTATTGCAATACCCGGGCCCGAAACAATGGGATATTCCATTAAACAGAAGATATTTATAAAATATTCCGTTAAATGAAATAACTGGGGTTGAATGCCTCGGGTCCATTCCAACGAGGTGAAGATGGCAGAAGCAGAAACTGGCACCGGTGGTGTGCAACGCGTGTTTGCGGTGATCCGGGCGCTGAGCCGCGTGCCCCCGGAAGGTGCGCGGGTCACCCATTTGGCGCAGGCCGTGGGCCTGACCCAGGCCACCACGCACCGCTTGCTGCAGGCCCTGGTGGCCGAAGGCATGGTGGAGCAGGACGGCCGCAGCAAGCTGTACCGGCTGAGCGTCGATTTCTTTGCCCTGGCCGCACAGGCCGGCAACACGGGCGGGCTGCGCGCCCTGTGCCGTCCGGCCCTGCTGCGCCTTTGCGCCAGCCTGGGCGACACACTTTTCCTGCTGGTGCGCAGCGGCTTTGACGCGGTGTGCCTGGACCGGGCCGAGGGCCCGTTTCCGATCCGCTCGTTCACGGGCGACATTGGTGGGCGGGTGGCCCTGGGGGTGGGCCAGGGGGCGCTGGCCATCCTGGCGTTTTTGCCCGAAGACGAACGCGAGGAGGTGATCCGCTTCAATTTGTCCCGGGTTCGCGAGTTCGGGGTGTATGACGAGGTCTACCTGCGCACCGAGGTCGAAAGGGTGCGCCAACTCGGCTATGCCGGGCGCAACACCGGCCTGCTCGATGGCATGGCCGGGGTGGCGGTGCCGGTGCTGGGGGCCGATGGCCGGGCCGTGGCTGCCCTCAGCGTGGGCACGATCGCCGACCGGCTCAACCCCGAGCGCTTGCCCACCGTGGTGGCCTTGCTGCAGCGTGAGGCGGCCCAGATCGGCCCGCGCATCAACCCTTTCGATCCGGTGTTGCGGCGCCCCTCACAAAGCCTGGCCGAGCCCTGGACACAGCCCGCAGAGCCCGATGCAGGGATCGCCTCATGATGCTGTCAGAGAATGATGAAACGCTAATCTGTGGGATGTTTGAGTAGACTTGATTCTGTTTGAACATCAAGTCTTTCGCAAACGTCGATAGGCAGGGGCGTTGGTTTGCGCGATAGTGCGGCCTTCCGAGCCTCACCCGAAAGACGTTCATGAGCAGCACCATCAGCCTGTCCTCCCCTTCCTCTCCGCTGTCCAGCGGATTTCCTCCGGCCCCCCAGGAACTGGACCGTTTGATGGGGGCCTTGGGCGTGGCACCCACCCAATACCGCCAGCCGGGCGGTTTGATCGTGCGCTCGCCGATCACGGGCGAGGTGATGGCCCAATTGCCGCTGCAACAGGCGGCTGAGGTGGCGGCTGTGATCGGGCAGGCCCAGCAGGCATTTCTGGCCTGGCGCGAAACCCCGGCCCCGCGCCGCGGCGAGCTGGTGCGGCTGATTGGCGAAGAGCTGCGCACCCACAAGGCCCTGCTGGGCCAATTGGTCACCCTGGAGGTGGGCAAGAGCCCGTCCGAAGGTGAGGGCGAAGTGCAGGAGATGATCGACATCTGTGATTTCGCGGTAGGTTTGTCGCGCCAATTGCACGGCCTGACCATCGCCACCGAGCGCCCCGGCCATCGCATGATGGAAACCTGGCACCCGCTGGGGGTGTGCGGGGTGATTTCGGCCTTCAATTTTCCGGTGGCGGTGTGGTCGTGGAATGCCGCGCTGGCCCTGGTCTGCGGCAACTCGGTGGTCTGGAAGCCCTCCGAGAAAACACCGCTCACGGCGCTGGCCACCCAGGCCATTGTTCAGCGCGCCCTGAGCCGCTTCGGCACGGCCCCTGAAGGGCTGCTGCCCCTGCTGCTCGGTGAACGTGATGTGGGTGCCGCCCTGGTGGACGACCCCCGGGTGGCCCTGGTGTCGGCCACCGGATCTACCGCGATGGGGCGCGCCGTGGGCCCCAAGCTGGCGGCCCGATTTGCCCGCGCCATCCTGGAGCTGGGCGGCAACAACGCCGCCATCGTGGCCCCCAGCGCCGACCTGGACCTGGCCCTGCGCGGCATCGCCTTTGCGGCCATGGGCACCGCAGGCCAGCGTTGCACCACCTTGCGCCGGTTGTTTGTGCACGACTCGGTGTACGACGCCCTGGTGCCGCGCCTGATCAAGGCCTATGCCAGCGTGCGGGTGGGCGACCCGCGTGAAGACGGCGTGCTGGTCGGCCCGTTGATCGACGCGGCCGCACTGGGCGCCATGCAGCAGGCGCTGCAGCAGGCTCGCGAACTGGGCGCCGTGGTGCACGGCGGCGAGCGGGTGTTGACCGAGGCTGGCGAGTCGGCCTGTTACGCCCGCCCCGCGCTGGTGGAAATGCCGGCCCAAAGCGGCCCCATGCTGCATGAAACCTTTGCCCCCATCCTGTACGTGCAGCGCTACACCGATCTGGACGAAGCGATTGCGCTGAACAACGCAGTGGGTGCGGGCCTGTCGTCGTCGATCTTCACGCTGGACCTGCGCGAGGCCGAGCGCTTCATGTCGGCCGTGGGCTCGGACTGTGGCATTGCCAACGTCAACATCGGCCCCAGCGGCGCCGAGATCGGTGGCGCTTTTGGCGGCGAGAAAGAAACCGGCGGTGGCCGCGAAGCCGGCTCGGACAGTTGGAAGGCCTACATGCGCCGGGCCACCAACACCATCAACTATTCGCGCGAGCTGCCGCTGGCCCAGGGTGTGAAGTTCGACGTGGAGGGTTGATCCAGGTCGGGCGGTCGAGCCTGGCCTGGGCTAGCGGGCCCGGTCGCCGTAGCGCACTTCCTTGAGGGCGCCGCTCTCGAAGCGCAACACGGTCATGAACTGCCCATAGCCCGGGTTGTAGAGCAGTTCTTCCACCTTTTCGCAGCTGCCGGCCGCACTCTGGGCCGGGGCGCGCGCCGGGTCGGTGGGCTTGCAAAAGCTGTCAGTGGCCAGGGGCTGGCCGCATTTCTGCAGCACATCGAGCTTGCTCATGCCGAGCTGGGTGAAGTCGTTGCCGCATTTCAGCGATTGAGCGGCTGCCAGCAAAGGCAAGGCAGCCAGCAATGAGCCTGCGAAAAGTGCTGTGGTTTTCATGGGCAGATCAATTGGACCGAGGGGGGCATGATGGCGACACCTACCCCGCGTATCGTCAATGACGGGTGTCAGGGCCGCACAATCGATTTATTCGATTTTTTGACGGCGTCACCCACCTTGAAGCCCGGGTCGTTCTGGAACTCATAACGCTGGGTGCTGTTGCCGTTGAATCGCACGGCAACCACCCAGATCTTGTGGCTCTTGACCTTTTTCTCGACTTCGCGGCCCGCATAGGCGCCCCCTGCAGCACCCGCCACGGTGGCCAGGTCTTTGCCAAAGCCGCCACCCACCTGATGGCCCAGCACCGCACCGGCCACGCCGCCCGCGATCAGGCCCAAGGCGCTGCCTTCGCCCTCACGCTCGACCTGACTGACTGAACTCACCGTGCCGCAATCGGCACAGCCCGCCGGGCCCGCGTGCTCGGGCGCCGTGACAGGCTGGCTGGCTTTGAGGGTGGCCAGGGCCTGGTCGTATTCGGTCTTGGCGTCGCGCTTGCATTGCATGCGGCTGTCGGCGCTGGTTTCGCTGGCGCAGATTTGCAAGTCTTGCTTGTAACGATTCTTGGCTTGTTGCGTGTCGGCGGGGGCCTGGGCCTGAGCCGCCGAGGCCCAGGCCATGGCGCTCAACATGAAAGGCAGCAAAAGGGATGGGCGCATGATGACCTCACAAAATGATTTTTATCTTACGCTTACATGATTGTTACTATCAATTTTGAATGTAACAGTGAGTAGGGCTGTTCACGGTTTGGCGCCCCCCCTGAAGGCTGCTGGCGTGGGATGCCTCCGGCCATGCTGGTGCGTCGGGATTTCAAGCCTCACCGATCGCGGCATGCGTCAAAGCAACCAGGGGTCCAGTTCTGGGTCACCAAACTCGGTCTGCAGAAACTCCAGCAAGGCCTGGACCTTGCGGGGCACGTGTTTCCGCCCGGCGTAGCCGGCCCATACCTGCCATCGGTCTCCTATCCATTGCGGCAACACGCGTACCAAGGCCCCGCTGCGGATGTAGGGCTGGGCATGAACCGACAGCATGCCGACCAGTCCCAGGCCCTGCAAGGCTGCGTGGTAGAGCGCTTCCGAGCTGTTGGAGTGAAACTTGGCCGGCCCGGGGCGGAATTCGTAATGCTGGGGGGCGGCCGGTTCGGACGAAGCCAGCAGAAAGGAATGGGGCAGGTCCTTGCCTGAGGGCAGCAAGCACTCGTGGTGCACCAGATCCGAGGGGTGTTCAGGTGCCGGATGGGTCTTCAGGTAGTGCGGCGAGGCGCACATCACACCGGTGGTGGTGCCCAGCTTGCGGGCCACGAAATCACCGTCCGGCAGGCCGTTGCGCGAGAACAGCACAGTCAGGTCTGACTCGAGGTCGGGCGACTCCAGCAACCGATCGCTGGTGTTGATCTCAACTTCGAGTTTGGGGTACAGGCGCTGCAGGCGAGAGACTCGCGGGATCAACTGGGCCGCGGCAAAGTCCAGAGACGAGCGCACCTTCAGCACCCCGCTGGGCAGGCGGCCGCTGGTGCTCACCTCGTCATTCGCGGCATCCAGTGCATCGATCACCGGGCGGATGCGGGCTGCGTAGAGTTCTTCGGCCTCGGTCAGTGACGAGGTCCGCGTGGTGCGCTGCAGCAGCCGGGTGTTGAGGGTCTTCTCCAGGTCCTGGATCAGTCGCGTGACCTTGGCGGGCGAGGTATCAAGTGCTCGCGCTGCGGCGGCAAAGCCGCCCAGGTCGATGACGGCCAGCAGGGCACGCAGAGAGTCGAGTTGGTTCATGGCGATCGTTGGGTGAGCGGCTTGGGCTCACCCAGGCTGCCTGGTCTATTGTGGCCCGTCAGAGGTGGCCGTGCCGAGCGTTTGCACCGGCTCGCGTTGCGGGTGCAGGCGCGAAGTCTCCGCGGCCCCATCTGAGGTCAGCCAACCAGTATGGCGCTGTGGTGCGGCCTGGGTTTGCAGGGGCCATGGCGTCGGGCATGCCTCAAGCCTCATTTCTGCTGGCCCAGCGCCTCCAGAAGGTGGTCCAGAAAGGCTTTGGCGGCACGCGGCAGGGTGCGACCCGCCAGGGTCTGCACTTCGAAATGGCGCTCGTTCATTTCGCGGTCGCGCAGCGGGATGCCCACCACCTCGCCGCGGCGCAGGCGCTCGCGCAGCGCCAGTTCGCCGTTCAAGGTGATGCCGCCGCGCGAGCGCACAAAGGACAGGCAGGGATCGAGCCGATCGCATTCAAACACCGCCTCGAAGTTCAGGCCCTGGCGGCTGCAGCTGATGTCAAACAGCTGACGCAAGGTGGAGTCCGGCCCCGGCAGGGCGACCGCATGGCCCACCAGTTGCGCCAGCGTGAGTTGGCTGCGGCCCGCCAGAGGGTGTTCGGGGTACAGCACCGCGATGATCGGGGAGGGATGCCGCAGCGCCACGCTGATGCCGCGCTCGGACACTGTGCTCACGGTGATGCCGATATCCACCTCTCCCTGGCGAACCTTTTCGGGCACCTGGGCCTGCAGGCTGACTTGCAGGCCGAAGCGGATGCCCTGGTACTGGCGCTGAAAATCTGCGATCAGGCCCGGCACGAATTCGGACGCAAAGCCTTCGGTGCAGGCCACCCGCACCACGCCGCTTTTCAGGCCTCGCAAGGCCTGGATTTCGTCGGCCACCCGTTCAATGTCTTGCCATGCGCGGCGGGCGTGGGTGGCCAGCAACTCGCCTGCGGCGTTGGGCACCATGCCGCGCGCGCGCCGCTCGAACAGCAAGGTATCCAGCTCGGCCTCCAGCCGGGCAATGTGCCGGCTGACAGCGGAGGGAGCCACCTGCAGGCGGGCTGCCGCTTCGGTCACCGAGCCGGTCTGCACCACCTCCAGGAAATAGCGCAAGGACGTGTCTTGCAAGGCTTGGTGATTCATGGCGGGGCGGTTCATCGGAAAACAAGGCGCTTTGCGGCGCAGGCAGGCGAGGCCGACATGTTAAGCAGGATGCTGCGCTCTCCAAAATTGCAACGCAATGTATCTGATCTCCTATCATCGGCCACCGGGGGTGGGGCCCGTGGGGCTGTGTACACACCGATTCGTCATTCGGGCCAACTGGGCCGAACAAATCACCATTGGAGGCAATGCGCATGAGGAAGTTGATTTTTTGGCTCGCGATCTCGATCGGCAGCCTGGGCCTGCTGGCCGGCTGTTCCACCATGAGTGTCGAGGAGTGCAAGGTGGCCCGCTGGAGCGATGTGGGCCTGCGTGACGGCATGGCGGGTGCGCCGCTGTCCAAGCTCAACGATCTGTCCAAGGACTGTGCCGAAGCCAGGGTCGTCGTGGACACCCGGGCCTATGTGGCCGGGCGCGATCAGGGGCTGCTCAGCTATTGCCAAATGCCCAATGCGGTGCGGCTGGGGCTGGACGGTAAGTACTACAACGGCGTTTGCCCCGCAGCCATCGATGGCGAGTTCCGCCGTCGGGTCAACGTGGGGCGCGAGGTGCGCGACTCAAGGGAGCAGGTGCGCAGCCTGGACAACCGGCGCATCGATCTTGAAAACAAGCTGCGCAACGCAGGCAATGACGATGCGCGCAAGAAGCTGCGCGACGACCTGTCGGACAACGACCGCAACCTGCGCCGTGCCCGTGACCGGGTACGCGATGCCGAGTACAACCTGGACCGCATGCGCTAGGGTGGGTGCCACGGCACCACATGAATTGCGCTGTTCGCAACGCAGGTTTGTTTGGATTGCCGTTGCTGGATGGCTCTAGGCTGCCTAACATGGCTTGAACCCACTCTTTCAAGTCGTCTGGAGCCTTTGCCATGAAGCTGTCTTTTTCTTCTGCTTTGAGTCGCCGTGCCACCCTGAACATCCTGGGCCTGGCGGGATGGGCGCTGTGCGCCGGCATGGCGGGTGCCGAGGCGGTCTACCCCGCCCACCCGATCACGCTGGTGGTGCCGTTCCCGCCGGGCGGCAGTACCGACGTGGTAGCGCGCGCCATTGCACCCAAGCTGGGTGAGCGCCTGGGCGCCCCCATCGTGGTGGACAACCGGCCCGGGGCGGGCACCGCCATTGGCGCGGCCTATGTGGCCAAGGCGGCCCCGGATGGCTACACCTTGTTCATGGGCCCGGGCTCCACGCTCACGCTGAACCCGGCGGTGCGCAAGAACCTGCCTTATGACTCCGTCAAGAGTTTCGAGCCCGTCGGCATGATCACCCGTGCTGGCTTGGTCTTGCTGGCCAATGCCCAGGTGCCGGTGCAGAACCTGGCCGATCTGAAAGCCGCGGTGAAGGCCGCGCCCGACAAGTATTCGTATGCCTCCTTTGGCGCCGGCACCAGCTCGCACTTTGTGGCTGAAATGGCCTTCTACGCCATGGGCCTCAAGGTCACGCACATTCCCTACAAGGGCAGTGCCCCTGCCATGACCGATCTGCTGGGCGGCCAGGTGCCGCTGGCTTTCGACACCGTCACTGCCACCTTGCCACAGCTCAAGACCGGCAAGATCAAGGCCCTGGCCGTGGCCTCGCCCAAGCGCCTGAGTGCCTTGCCGAATGTGCCCACCTTTGCCGAGTCAGGCTACCCCGACGTGAAACTCGAATCCTGGGTCATGCTGCTGACGCCGCGCGGCGCCCCGGCACCCGTCAAGGCCAAGCTGCAAAAAGCCCTGGGCGACACCCTGGCCGACCCGGGCGTGCGCAAGGCCTTGAGCGACCAGGGGCTGGAGCCCAGTTTCTCCACCGCGGCCGAAGCCTCGGCCCTGATCGAAAGTGAACTGCCACTGATGCGCGCCACCGCCGCGCGCGCCAACATCCAGGCCGATTGAGGCCATTTGAGGCCGTTTGAGCCCGATTGAGGCCTGTCTCTCCCTTCACGATCGTTCACCCCAGACCCTGCCCATGACTGCATCGACTTCCTCCGACCTGGTCACCCGCTCTGCCGTTGAGCTGCGCGAGCTGATCGCACAAGGCCAGATTTCACCCGTTGAATTGCTCGAAGCCTGCATCGAGCGCATCGAGACCGTCAACCCCAGCATCAATGCGGTCACCGCCAAATGCTATGACCGCGCCCGGGTCGAGGCCCGAGCGGCAGAGCAGGCGGTGCTGCGTGGCGAAGCCCTGGGCCTGCTGCACGGCCTGCCATTGGGGGTGAAAGACCTGGAGCCCACCGCCGGGCTGCTGAGCACGTTCGGCTCGCCGAATTACCGCAACAACATCCCGGCCCAGGACATCGAGTTGGTGGCCCGCCTGCGCCGCGCAGGCGCCATCGTGACCGGCAAGACCAATGTGCCTGAGATGGGGGCGGGTGCCAATTCACGCAACCCGGTGTGGGGGGCCACTGGCAACCCCTTCAACCCGAACCTCAATGCGGGGGGCTCCTCCGGGGGCTCTGCGGCGGCGCTGGCGACCGATATGCTGCCGGTGTGCACCGGCTCTGATACGGGTGGCTCGCTGCGCATCCCGGCCGCCAAATGCGGTGTGGTGGGCCTGCGCCCCTCGCCCGGTGTGGTGCCCAGCGTGCGCAAGTTGCTGGGCTGGACGCCAATCTCGGTGGTCGGCCCCATGGGGCGCACCGTCGGCGATGCCTGCCTGCAGATGGCCGCATCGGCCGGCATGCACCCGGGTGACCCACTGAGCTATCCGCTGGATCCGCTGAGTTTCCTGCGCCCTCCGATGGGCGATCTGGGCCGCTTGCGCGTGGCCTACAGCACTGATTTGGGATCTTGCGATGTGGACCCGGTCATCCGCGCCACCTTCCTGGCCAAGATGGAGGCCATGCGACACCTGTTTGCCCGCTGCGACGAGGTGAATCTTGAATTGGGCGATGTGCACCGCTGTTTTGATGTGTTGCGCGCCGAGGCCTTTGTGGCCGGTACCCGAGACGCCTATGAGCGCGACCCCGCCAGCCTGGGCCCCAACCCACGCGCCAACTATGAGATCGGCATGCGCATGAGCCTGCTCGACAGCGCCTGGGCGCAGGCCGAGCAGACCCGCATCCTCAACCGGTTCCAGGCGGTGTATGCCGACTACGATCTGCTGCTCACACCCACCACGCCGGTGTCTCCGTTTCCCTGGACGCTGCCGCACGCCGACACCATCGACGGCAAAGCCCAGGCCAACTACTACCGCTGGTTGGCGCTGACCTATGTGATCACCCTCACCACCCACCCGGCCATCAGTTTGCCTTGCGGTACCGACCCATTGGGCATGCCGTTCGGCCTGCAGGTGGTGGGGCGCTTCCGGGGCGACCTGGCGCTGCTCTCGGCTGCGCGCGCCATGGAGCAGGCCTTCGCGGCCTCACCTGTGCTGCGTCGACCGCTGCCCGACCTGGCGGCACTCAAACCACCGGTGCCGGCGCTGGACAGCATCGTCACCCACCCCCCTGAGGTTCCGCACACCGGCGTGGCCGGCCTGTCCGGCACTGGTCAATCTGTGGTTTGAGGCGGGCGACGGGAGGGCAACGGGCGGATGATGCGGGTTTTTCCTTCTTGATGAGGGTGGCATTCAATGGCCTGCGTGGTTTCTGGCTAGAATCTGATAGCGATGAGCGGGAGGGAATCCAATCCCCCCTCGCTTGTGTCTGTACCCCCAATCTTCTCGTACCGCTGAACTGCCACGTCATTTTCCTGTTGGGGATACTGGTGGCAAATTGGAAATGGGCGCTTGTTGCGCCCATTGCTGATTTCCACGCGGCATTTCATTCACTTGCTCATGCCTCCCACAGAACATCATCTGATTGCCACGATCTCTCAGTTGTCCAAAGCAACTGACTTGGAGTCGGTGCGTGGTCTGTTGGTGAAAATCGCTCAGATGCTCGATGTGGATCGATTGGATCTGATGGTTGAATACTGGGCGGTTTCTGGTGAAGCCCGTCGTTTGTGGTTTTCAAATATCGATGATGGCCGTTCCAGTGTGGTCAACGTGCCCGACAAAGACTTCATCTTTGGCGCGGCATCCCGGCAGGAATTGACGCAGGCGGATCCGTCGGAAGCCGCGCGACAGGGGCCCTCCACTGATTTTCAGACCTTTGATCTCCCGGAAGGGGTGCGCGTCAAGACGCGACAGGTCATGGAGTTTCCTGCGGGAGTCGGTCTGCCGCATCGGCTGGTCCTGTCGCTGACGCAAGAGGACGGTTCCGCGTCAACCGAAGGTGGCTTGATGAATGCGTCGCGCCTGATTCTGGCCGCCAATCGCATTTCCTTGATGCGCATTTTCAAGGCGGCGCTTGAGCACGTCAAAGATCAGACATTGACACCCCGTGAGCTTGAATGCCTGAAATGGGCGGCGCTTGGCAAAACCGGCGCCGACACCGCGAAAATATTAACGGTGTCCGAAGCGACGGTGGCATTTCACCTCAAAAATGCCATTTCCAAAATGCACGCTGCCTCCAAGGCCCATGCCGTGGCTTTGGCACTGTCCCGTGGATGGATTGATTTGCGTGGTTTTCATTGAAAATCTGGCTGAAAATCCACGGCTTATTCAAATCAGATGGAATTATTTCTTCATAAATGATGCAGGGGTGTTGAGGCTCGCCTTCATGATCCGATCGTCAGGCAAGGGTCTTGTTGGGTTTTGAGCCAAGTTGCCTTTTAGGGGGCCGTCACCAACGCAAGGTGCCGCAATCGGCGCCTTTCATCGTTCGAGCCCCCGCCTGATTGAGCGTCAGCGTGCATTGCAAGCCGTTCTGGGCACTTGCGGTCAGGGTGTAGGCGTGGGGGCTGGAATGCAGCGAAAAACGAAATGCCGGTCCAGGCGGCACGCCAACGCCGGAGATCCTGTCAGTGCTCAGGTCCGGAAAGTCGGCCATCACCTGGCTGGGGTAACGCTGGGTCTGTTGGTAACCACGCTCCAGCACCTGGCTGAGGGCCAGCAGGTACTGGGCAGACATCTCGGTGCGGCTGGGCGGAGTTTGGGCGTGCAGTGTGGGCAGGGCGATCACCAACATCAGGCCCGCCAAGGCCAGAGCCAACAACCCCTCAATCAAGACGAACATGTTCAACCCTTTCAGACCGGCTCAAAGGGTTTGTCAAACGCAGCGCCTGCATGGACTTTCTTGGTGACTGAAGTGGAAGCCGCTGGTAGCGTGATGCCGTCGGCCGAATGCTTTGTAACAAGCGAGTCGATTCTTTCCAAACTGGCGGTGGTCGCAACTATCACTTTCGATAGTGGATGTCTGGTGCAGAAGCGCTACAACAGAACAATGGCTCGCATCGCTTGATCCTGGGCATGAACACCGATGGCCTCGCGCCGGGTTCGGCGAGTGGTCTTGTAGACCCATAACCATCAATTTTGATAGTTGCGTACTGACGGTTCTGGCTGTGACACTTATTTGATAAGCGGTTCGAATGAGCGCCCAAGGGGGTGACATTGGAGCCGACTAAAAAAAGGGTAGGAATGTCATGAAATCAGTAGGTCTTGAAGTCAAGTTTCTGGACTCGGTGATGTCGGAGGAGGACGATGCCGATGTGATCAGTCGTCTGGACGACAGCTTTCACCGGGGCGATCGTCGCGCAGAGTCCTTCATCGCTGAGCACTTTGTGACCAGTGAAATCAATCAGTACGACTCTGATCTGATGACGGTCGAGCCTCAGCCCCTGGGCGGGTGGGAGATGGCGAAGCCACCCTCCGCAAGGGCTCACAACCAGCGGCGGGCCAGCCGCAAACGGGCTCGCGCGCCGGTGCCGGCGCCTCAGCCCTGGTGGCGGCGCCTGTTTGCATGGTGGCCAAGCCCGCGCTGAGCCCCGCTCTTGACTGAGCCCCGCTCTTGACTGAGGCTTGCCCGCGAAGCGGCTGGGCCTTCAGCTAAAATGCTGCCTCTTGCCGCCCCGGCCAAGGTTCATGTCGTTCACGCCCGGGGCCATGTAGAGGAACACCATGTTCAAAACCTCGTCGCTGCACGCTGTGCGGCTACCTGTCGTTTTCTGCCCCCAAGCCCCCGCCTTTCTTCTTGGTCAGATCTTGATCACGCCCATGTGCGCCCAGGAGGCGGCATGAGCTACGCGGTGAAGGAAATCTTTTACACCCTGCAAGGTGAAGGCCTGCGTGCGGGCCGCCCTGCGGTGTTTTGCCGCTTTGCCGGCTGCAATCTGTGGAGTGGGCGAGAAGCCGACCGTGCCACGGCCGTGTGCCGCTTCTGCGATACCGATTTTGTGGGCACCGACGGCACCTTGGGTGGCCGGTTCGCCGACGCTCAGGCCTTGGCCGCCTTGATCGCCGCCCAATGGCCCCAGGGCCAGGGCCACCGATACGTGGTGTTGACGGGCGGCGAGCCCCTGCTGCAGGTGGACCAGGCCCTGACGGAGGCCTTGCACGAACAAGGCTTTGAAGTGGCGGTGGAAACCAATGGCAGCCTGCCGGCCCCACCCGGCATTGACTGGATCTGTGTCAGCCCCAAGGCCGGAGCGCCTCTGGTGCAACGCAGGGGGCACGAGCTCAAGCTGGTCTACCCACAGGCCGGGCTGGATCCGGTCGAACTGCAGACCCTGGACTTCGAGCATTTTCTGCTGCAGCCCATGGACAACGCCAACCAACGCGCCAACACCCGCGCCTGCATCGCCTACTGCCAGGCCCAGCCGCGCTGGCGCCTGTCGGTGCAAACCCACAAAGTTCTGGACATCCGATGAGCCTCGCCCCAGCCAAGCCTTTTCCGCGCCAGGGCGCGGTGTTCGAACTGTCACAGCGCTTTTTCTTTGATGCCGCCCACACCTTGCAGCGCCAGATCGAGGCCGAAGGCAGCCGCCGAATCCATGGCCACACCTACCACGCCGAAGTGCATGTGAGCGGTGCACCCGACCCTGTCACCGGCATGGTGGTGGATCTGGGCTTTGTGCGGGCCGAAATCGCCCGCCTGCGTGAGCAGCTTGACCACCACTTCCTCGACGAAGTGCCCGATCTGGGTCCCGCCACATTGGAGAACCTGTGCCTGTTCATCGGCCGCCAACTGGCCCCGGTGCTGCCCCAGCTCAGCGCCATCACGGTAGAGCGGCAGGCGGTGGGTGACCGCTGTACCCTGCGTTGGTCGTAGCCCTGAGCCGCCGGCGCAGCACGGTGCTCAGGCTCCCGGGCGCCACACCGGCGAGTCGGCAATACGCACCTTGCGCGGAATGATGTTGGCCTGGCTGAAGGCGTCGGCAATGCGCTGCTGCTCGGCCAGGGCTTCGGCGTCGGGTGGCTGCACCTGGTAGCTGCGGCGCTGGTTGGCTACCTCGACGGTGGCCGCGTCCAGACCGATCACCGGGGCATGCCATTCGGCGGCCTGGTTGGGGTTGTGCTTGATCCAGTGGCCGGCGCGCTGCAGCTCGCCATACACCAGGCCCAGTACGTCGGGGCGGCGTTGGGCGTAGGGCGTGGCCGCCAGGTAGAAGCGCCGGTAGGCCGACAGCCTGCTGCCGTCGACCAGGATGCGGGCGCCTGACTGGCGTTGCACGGCCGCCAGGAAGGGGTCCCAGATCACCCAGGCCGCCACCTTGCCGGTCTCGAAGGCGGCGCGGGCGTCGGCCGGGCTGAGGTAGGCCGGCTCGAGGTCCTGGATGCTCAGGCCATCGCGCGCCAGCGCCTCCAGCAGCAGGTAATGCGCCCCGGCCCCTTTGGCAAAGGCCACCTTCTGCCCCTTCAACTGAGCCACGCTGGTCACGGGCGAGTCCTTGCGAACCACGATGGCCTGGGCCTGGGGCGAGGGGGTTTCGATCGCGTAGTAGGTCAACTGCGCGCCAGCGGCCAGCGCGAACGGGGGCACCGCATCGGCCACGTCGGCGCTCAGGTCGATGGCGCCCACGTTCAAGGCCTCCAGCAGGGGCAGGCCCGAGTTGAACTCGTGCCATTGCACGTTCACGTTCCAGGGCGCCAGTGCCTTCTCCAGCACGCCCTTGGACTTCAGGTAGATCATCAGGGTGGATGACTTCTGGTAGCCGATGCGCAGGCGGTCGGCGTCGGCCGCCTGCAGTGGGGTCAGGCACAAGGTGGCAGGCAAGGCCAAGCCGGCCTGCATGAGGCGGCGGCGGGTCGGGGTCTCGGTCATGGGCAAGAGGGGGTCGGGTTTTGTGGGCCCAAGCCTAGCCGCCAGGGCGCCTCTTGCATGCGCCCATTTCGCCCTTGCTAGTGCGCTGTGCGCATAAGCACAGCACGCCTGGGCAGGGTCACTGTTGGCCGAGGCCGGCGTGGGTCCAGCGCCCGATGAGGGTGCGGGCCAGGCTGTCCAGGGCAAAGCCCAGCGCACCGATCACCACGATGGCGGCGGTCAGCTCCTGGTAGGCCAGGCGATCACGGGCATCGAGGATGAAGTAGCCCAAACCCGAAGACACCCCCAGCATCTCGGCCGGCACCAACACGATCCAGGCCACGCCCAGAGCCAGGCGAAAGCCCGTGAGCACATGGGCCAGAATGCCCGGCAGCACCACCCGGCTGATCAGCTCCCAGCGGGTGGCCGACAGGCTGGCGGCCAGTTGCAACCAATGCCGGTCGAGGGCCGCCACGCCGGCTGCCGTGTTCAGCACGATGGGCCAGACCCCGGCGAAGACCAGCAGGAACACCACCGCGCCATTGCCCAGGCCCAACGCCATCACGGCCAGCGGCATCCAGGACAGCGGCGACACCATGCGCAGAAACTGGAACAACGTGCCTGTGATGCGCGCAAAGCGGGGCGACAGCCCCGTCAGCAGCCCCAGCGGCAGCCCGATCAGCAACGCACCTGCCAGGGCCATGCCGATGCGCTGCAGGCTGGTGCCGATGTGGCCCCAGAAGGTGGCCTCACCCAGCAGCGCCCACAGCGTGCTCAGCCCGGCCTGCGGCGAGAAGGCCTGGTTGATGGCCTCGACATCCGACAGATGCCCGGCCCCGAGCTGCCACAGCAGCCCCGCCCCGGCAAAGCCCAGCAGGGGCCAACCCAAACGCGCCAGCCAGGCCGTCATGGGTTCAGCGCCTCGCGTCGGGTGAAATCGGCACTCAGACCGAAGGCGGGCAGGCCGCCTACACTTTGCAGGGCCTGGCGCACAAAGCGGTCGTCCACCAGGTCGCGGGCCACAAAGGCAGGGTCCAGCGTTTGCAGGAAACGGTTGTCGCCCTCCATGGTGGTCTCGCGAAGCGAGCGCACCAACTGCTCGGTGTACGAGGGGTAAGGGTAGGGCTGGAAGTCGATGCGGCGCTGGTTCCAGCCTTTGTTTTTGATGATGCCGGCCTTTTCGTACTCGCTGTAGTCGGTGGCAGCCAGTACCTTGGACAGCACGGGCAGGGTGTGCGGCGTGTACTTGCCCTCGCCGGTGTTGGAAAGCAGTTTGGCGGTCTCCAACTGGTTGTTGCGGGTCCAGAGCTGGGCCTTGACCAGGCCCGTGGTCACCCGCTGGGCCCACTCGGGGCGTTCGACCAGGTCACGCTCGGCCAGAGTCACCAGGCAGCAGGCATGGTTCTTCCAGATGTCGCCCACAAAGCGAAGCACGCGGCCGACCTTGAGGCTCTCCGCGGCGGCGTTGTAGGGCTCGGCCACGATGAATCCTGCGATGGAGCGCGCGGCCAAGGCCGACACCATCTCGGGCGGAGACAGCACCGCCAGGTTCACCTGCCCGGGCTTTAGCGCCTCGCCGCGGGGGCGATTGACGACCGTCAGCCCGTGCTGGCGCAGCAGTTGCTGCAGCACGATGTTGTGGATCGAATACCAGAACGGGATGGCCACCGTCTTGCCCTCCAACTGGGCTACCGACTGGATGTCGTTGGCCACCGTCAGGGCCGATCCGTTGACGTGGTTCCAGGCCACCACGCGGGCCGGGAACTTGCTGCCATAGCGCACCCACAAGGTGGTGGGCGACAGCAGGTGCACCACATTCACCTGGCCCGCGATGAAGGCCTCGACCAATTGGGGCCACGACCGGAACAGACGCGGCGCCTCCGTGCGCAGGCCTTCGGCCTCGAAAAAGCGGCGCTGGTGGGCCACCAGCAGCGGGGTGGCATCGGTGATGGGCAGGTAGCCGATGCGCACCGGCTGGTCGTCGCCCTTGAAGGCCTGGGCCCGGGCGTCGCCGGCGGCCAGCAAGGGGGCGACCACGCTGGCGCTGGTCAGGGCGCCCAGGCGCAACAGGTCGCGCCGGCTCATGCCGCAGCCGCAGTCGGAGGTTGCACACAGGTGCTTGTAATTCGGGCGGGAGTCGAGGTTCATGGTCAATCAGTGTTGAATGGGGTGAACTGGGCGCATCAATCAGTGCGCGGCCCGCAGGTCTTGCAGGGCGGCCAGGATGTCCAGCCGCAGCCGGGTCAGCTCGGCCGGGTGTTCAAGGCGGGGGCGGCTCAGGCCCACGGCCCATTCGCGCATCAGGCGGGCCGGCTCGCCGGGGTGGCCGCCCATCAGCACGATGCGGTCGGCCACCAGCAGGGCTTCGTCAATGTCGTGGGTGACCAGCAAGGCGGCGCTGTGCCAGCGGTGCACCACCTCGACCAGCAGGTCTTGCAACTCGGTGCGGGTGATGGCGTCGACCGCCGAGAAGGGCTCATCAGCCAGCAGCAGGGCCGGCTCGCGCGCCAGGGCACGAGCCAGGGCCACGCGCTGGGCCATGCCGCCCGACAGCTGGCTCGGGTACAGGCCACCTTTGCCGGCCAGGCCGACGGCGGCCAGCGCGTCGCCGATGCGGTGCTCGCGTTCGGACCGGGTGCTGGCGGGCTGATGCTTGAAATCCAGCCCGAAGCCCACGTTGGCCTGCACATTCAACCAGGGCAGCAGGCTGGGCTGCTGGAACACCACCACCGCCCTCGGGTGCGGTTGAGTCAGTGCCTGCCCCATGAATTCCACACGGCCTTCGTGGGGGGCCTCCAGGCCTGCGAGGGCGCGCAACAGGGTGGATTTGCCGCAGCCGCTGCCGCCCAACAGGCAGACGATCTCCCGCGGGGCGATCTGCAGGTCCAGCGGGCCGAACACCGGCAAGGCCCTGCCGGGCCAGCGGCGGCTCAGGCCCCGGGCGCACAGAGCGGGTTCAGGGCTGTCGGCATTGGGTTGGAGCGGGGGGCTCATCTCGGTCGTCATGTTGTCGCCCCGGCGGAGGTTGCCGATGAAATGGGGGGGGTCTGTGCGCGTTGGCGCGCCAACTCGGCCTTCAACTGGGTCAGGCTGGGCGTGACCACGGGTACGAATGCGGCTTCGAGCCAGCGGCGTGCAAAGCCCTTGTCTTGGCCTTTCAGGTAGGCGCGGCCACCCGTGGCCTGAAGCTCCAGCTGTACAGCGGCCTGCACCAGACCGGCCAAGGCGATGCGCAGCTCGAACAAGGGGGCCACCTGGGTGACGTACTGGCCCGAGGCCACACCGGCCTGCAGCGCGGCAGTGGCCTGCTTCAAATCGCGCTCCAGCGCCTGCCAGGGGGCTTGCAGGCTGGGGCGCGAGTCACAGGCGACATGGCTGGCCGCCAGGGCCCCACGGGCCAGCCCGATCGACATCCCGCATTGCATGCCCAGGAAGTGAGGGCGCAGCCGGCGCAAAAAGTCAGGTCCATGGTGAGACAGGACCTGATTGGCTGGCAGTGCCAGGTCCTTCAGTTGAAGTTCAGCCGTGCGGCTTCCGTTCAGCGCCAGCAGATCGAGATCGGCCGAGCGGTGGAGGCCACAGCGTTCGCTCTCGATGGCCACCACGGCCAGGGCTTGGCCCGCGCCCATGTCCACGGCGGCGGCCACCACATAGCCCTGGGACTGCAGGTTGGTGACCCAGGGCAGGCGGCCGTCCAGGCGCAGGTCACCGGGCTGCTCGGGGTCGGGTCGGGCCTGGACCTGCAACTGTTCGATCTGCGACAGAAACTTCATCGCATTCGACAAACCGGTGGCGCCGGCCAACTCGCCTGTCAGCAACTGGGGCAGCCACCGCTCGCGTGGGGCCGGGCTCTCGCTGTTCACCACGTAATCGATGAAGGCGCGCTGGGCCCAGAGGACAAAAGCCGCCGTCAACGAGTGTTCAGCCACCTGGGCGATGGCCTCGATGGCGTCGCCGATGGCGCCATCGGCGCCCCCCAGGGCGCTGGGCACGCCGATACGCAGCAGGCCCGCCTGGCCCAGACGAGGCAGCAGCTCCTCGGTCGGACCCTGGCCCAGATCAATTGCATCAGCGTTTGCTCGCAGCCATGTCCGAAGCGTTTTGGTTAGCCAAGCTGGGGAGGGTGGGCGAAAGGTGCTCATGCGTTCAGGTTTGATGCGGTGAAACAGGCCTTGAAACCGATGGGCGCATCGGTTGGCACCTCCTTCAGCGTGGCCGGATCACTGTGCTGCTCCATGCCCGATCTCCAATGAGCGCGGCAGGCTTTGACAAGAGCTCGCAGCGCGCGCAGGGGTTGGCGGATCATGGCTTGAAGTGAGGGAGACGGAGCAAGGCCGGTGCGGCGGTGCTGAATTGTCTACCTTTTGTTACCGCTTTCGCCCTTCCGGCGTCCCAATCTGATCTTCTAGCGTCCTGCAGGCGGAAATCAGAAGAAACAGTGCTTGCTGGGCGGGGCGGTCCTTGGCGTGGGGGCGTTGGGCGGGCCCCCCACCGCCATCACAGCGAGTGGTTGTAGGCCAGCATGAAGCCTGCCGTGCCCAGCAGATTGATCTGGATCGCATCCTGGTCGCCCAGGCGGTAGCCCAGGGCTGGGATCAGGCCCGGCGAGAAGCCGTGGTAGTTCAGCGGCACCTTGTCGTTGTAGGGGGGCAGGTAGCCATAGATCACGCCGACGCTGAGCTTGGTGTACAGGTTGGGGTGTGCTGCCCAGGGGTGCCACTGCCAGCCCCGGTAGGCGTACGCGGCGGGCTGGCCGAAGGAATTGCGGAACAAGCTCACGCCCGTGAAGCTGCCCCCAGGCCCGGTGCGTTCCAGGCCGGCCAGGTAAACGTGGCGGTGGGCGGGATCGTCGTGCCAGTGCTGGGTGAAGGGCGAGAGGCTCAGCGTCCACTGGCCGGGCTGCACCGTGGCGCTGAAGGTCGGCGTGGGGGCGGGCTGGGAGACTTGTGCTGCGGCAGTACCTGCAAGGGTGAACGCCCAGGCTGCTGTGCAGGCGCAGATTTGAGCCCGCAGGCGGTGGGTTGTTGGAAGTGATACAGACATGACCGGGGCCCGCCAACGTGCGGGCAGCAAAGAAAAAAGCCCCTGAAAAGGGGCTGATCGAGTGTATCGTCGGCCTCAGCTGCTTCCTGCCCTGCAGGCGGTCACCCTGGCCATGCGGCGGTAAAGTTCTGTGAGAAATCAGTTAACTTGTAGCTTCAATCGAGGGTGACGTCGGCCTCTTTGACCACCTTGGCCCAGCGCGGCAGCTCTTTGCGGATCAGGGCAGCGAGTGGCTCGGGCCCGATCTTCAAGGGCTCGCAGCCGATACCGGCCAGCTTTTCGCGCACATCGGGCGCGTCCAGTACCTGGCCGATGGCGGTCTGCAACTGGGCCACGATGGCCTTGGGCGTGCCAGCCGGTGCAAACACCCCGTACCAGGGGGTGTAGCCCAGGTTTTTCACGGTCTCACCCACGGTCGGCACGTCGGGCAGGGCGGCGATGCGCTTTTCGTTGACCACCCCCAGCACCTTGAGCTTGCCGCCCTTGATGAAGGAGATGGACGAGGGCAGGCTTTGCACCGAGACCTGTACCGTGCCGCCCACCAGGTCGGTCACGGCGGCCGAGGCGCCCTTGTAGGGCACATGGGTCATGTCGATGCCAGCCGCCTTGCCCAGCATTTCGCCAAACAAATGGTTCACCGTGCCGTTCCCGGCCGAGGCGATGTTGATCTTGCCCGGCGTGGCCTTGGCGGCCGTGATCAGTTCGGCGATGTTGTTGGGCGCGAAATGAGGGTTGGCCACCACCACGTAGCCCGAAGAGGCCACGGTGCCCACAGGCTCGAAATCCTTCATAGGGTCGAAGCCGGTGGACTTGTAAAGCGCCGGATTGATCACATAGGCGCTGTCGGCCGTCAGCAGCAAGGTGTAGCCATCGGGCTTGGCCCGGGCGGTGGTGGCGGTGCCGATGTTGCCACCCGCGCCGGGACGGTTGTCGACGATGAACTGCTGGCCCAGCGTCTCTGACAGCTTCTGGGCCACGATGCGCGCGATCGCATCGTTGGCGCCCCCTGCCACCTGGGGGACCACCAAGGTCACGGGTTTGCTGGGGTACTTGCTGTCTTGGGCCAGGACGGGGGCGGTGGCCATGGCCGCGGTCAGGGCCAGCAGGCTCAGGGCGGTTCTTCGGCGGGCTTGCATGGGGTGTCTCCTCGGTGGTGGGCTTTTGCAACAATTCTAGCCAGCGCCGTTTGACGGTCATGGTGGCCGGCACAGCGGCACCCCCAAAAAAGAGGCCGCCAGAAAGAGACTTCTGGCGGCCATCAGAAAGGTCCGGTCTGTGGGCCGGACACAGCTCACCCCCGCGAGCCATTCGGTGCTGCTGTGGTCAAGCCCTTTGGGGGGCCAGGGGCTTCACCTCAGCGTCTGCATGCTTGCAATGTCGCATCAAGCCCGGGTCACGTGAACGAAGGAGCTTGCATATCGATAGTCAGAGATCACGCCCAGGGCACGCCCGGCATGATCAGAAAGCCCATGATCAGGAACAAGGCACTGACGAGCAGCACGGCGATGCCCAGGGCCTGGGTCAGATCGAGCCAGAAGCGGGTCCTGTTGAGGCCTGGGTTGGCCACTTCCTCCAGCAGCAGGTGAGGGGAAGAACGGGGGTTGACGGTCTGGGGCATGGTCTTGTTCCAGGGGGCTGGCGGTTTAGGGGCGGGGCTTCAGACCCAGTCGGTCGAGGGTTTTTCCCACAGGTTGATGCCCCCTTCGACGGCGTGCTGGTCAATCTCGGCCAGTTCGGCCGGGCTCAGCGGGGCCTGGGTCAGGGCGGCCACGTTTTCACGCAGTTGCGCGACGGTGCTGGCGCCGATCAGGGCCGAGGTGACCCGCGGGTCGCGCAACGTCCAGGTCAGTGCCAGTTGCGCCAGGCTCTGGCCGCGGCGGCGGGCGATCTCATTCAGGGCGCGGGCGCGCGCCAGATTGGCTTCCGAGAGGTGGGCTGGCTTGAGCGACTGGCCGCCGGGGCGGTTGATGCGGGCATCGGCCGGTGGGCCGGCCAGGTATTTGTCGGTGAGCAGACCTTGCGCCAGGGGCGTGAAGGCGATCACACCGGCACCGAGTTCGTCGGTGGCGTCGAGCAGGTCCTTTTCGATCCAGCGGTTGAACAGGTTGTACGCCGGCTGGTGGATCAGCAGCGGCACCTTCCAGCTTTGCAGCAGGGCCGCGATTTCGCGCGTCTTGGTGGCCGAGTAAGAAGACACTCCGACATAGAGGGCCTTGCCCTGTTGCACGGCTTGCGCCAGGGCTGAGGCAGTCTCTTCCAGCGGGGTGTGCTGGTCAAAGCGGTGCGAGTAGAAGATGTCCACATAGTCCAGGCCCAGGCGCTGCAGGCTCTGGTCCAGGCTGGCCAGCACATGCTTGCGGCCGCCGCCGCCCTGCCCGTAGGGGCCGGGCCACATGTCCCAGCCGGCCTTGCTGGAGATGATCAGCTCATCGCGGTAGGGCTTGAAATCCTCACGCAGCAAGCGGCCAAAGTTGGTTTCGGCGCTGCCATAGGGGGGACCGTAGTTGTTGGCGAGGTCAAAGTGGTTGATGCCCAGGTCAAAGGCGGAGCGCAACAGCTCGCGCTGGGTGCTCAATGGGGTGGTGTCACCAAAGTTGTGCCACAGGCCCAGCGAGAGCGCCGGCAATTGAAGGCCGCTGCGGCCGGTGCGGCGGTAAGGGAGTCGGGTGTAGCGATCAGGCGAGGCAGTGAAGCAGGTCATGGGGGCGAGGTGAATGGCGGGCAAGCCGCGTGAGCGCTCAATATAAAAAGTCTGCTTCGGAAGAGGGCGAATATTTGGGCGCATGGATAGTTGCTCCGTGCATGAGACCCGCCGCAGGACGGGCCTGCCTGGGCGGTCGAACCGGCGCAGTGGCCGGGCACACCGATAACCGCCAGGTATCGCGCCTTGATGCCCGACATCTTTTCGGCTGGGGCCGGCTTGTCGAGAATCCGGCGCTCAACACGGGCTGCCTTGGCGGGCGGCCTTCCCCAGGACCGCATTCCGAAAGCAAACCATGGCACAGATCATCGGCGCCATCGCCACCTCGCACACCCCCACCATCGGCTTTGCCTTTGACCGCGACAAGCAGCATGACCCGGTGTGGGCGCCCATCTTTGAGGCTTTCAAACCGGTGCAGCAGTGGATCGCCGAGCGCCAGCCCGACGTGCTGTTTGTGATCTACAACGACCACGTCACCTCGTTTTTCTTCGACCATTACTCGGCCTTTGCCTTGGGTGTCGGCGAGCGCTACGAGGTGGCCGACGAGGGCGGCGGTGCGCGCGACCTGCCGCCGGTGGGCGGGCACTCGGCCCTGGCCCGGCACGTGGGGCAGTCGTTGGTGGCCGATGAGTTTGACATGTCGTTTTTTCAGGACAAGCCGCTTGACCATGGCTGCTTTTCGCCCTTGTCGATGCTGTGCCCACATGAGCCGGCCTGGCCGGTGCAGATCGTGCCCCTGCAGGTGGGGGTGCTGCAGTTCCCGGTGCCCTCGGCGCGCCGTTGTTACAAGCTGGGCCAGGCGCTGCGCCGGGCCATCGAGAGCTACCCCGAACACCTGAAGGTGGCGGTGGTGGCCACGGGCGGCCTGTCGCACCAGGTGCACGGTGAACGCGCCGGCTTCAACAACCCGGCCTGGGATCAGCGCTTTCTGGACCTGATCGAGCAAGACCCCGAGCGCCTGGCCGGCATGACCCAGGCCGAGTTCGCCAGCCTGGGCGGGCTGGAAGGGGCCGAGGTCATCATGTGGCTGATCATGCGCGGGGCTTTGTCGGCCAATGTGCGCAAGGTGCATCAGAGCTACTACCTGCCTTCGATGACCGGCATTGCCACCGCCATCTACGAGAACCAGGCCTCGGTGGGCCCGGTGGCGGGCGAGATCGAGCGCCATCGTGCCCACATGGCCAAGGAGTTGGCCGGTGCCGGCGGCCTGAGCGGCACCTACCCCTTCGACCTGGCCCGCAGCGTCAAGGCCTACCGGCTGAACCGCTTTTTGCACGCGCTGATCGTGCCGGCGCACCGCCAGGCCTTCATGGCCGACCCCGAGGCGGCCTTCGAGCAGGCCGGCCTCACGCCCGAGGAGCGGGATCTGGTGCGCGAGCGCAACTGGCTCGGCCTGATCCATTACGGCGTGATCTTTTTCATGCTCGAAAAGCTGGGCGCCGTGATTGGGGTGTCCAACCTGCACATCTATGCCGCCATGCGGGGGGAGTCGCTGGAGGATTTCCAGAAGACCCGCAATGCCCCCGGGGCCCTGTACTCGGTGGCGGGCCAGGACAGCAAGACCCTGAGCTGGAACACCTGAGCCCCTTCGATTCGGACCGGAACAACAACACGGAGACTTCATGAGCCATGCAACAACGACCCTGAACGTCAGGGAGTTCATCAACGCACGAGCGCTTTCCCCCAATCAGTGGGTGTTGGTCCTGCTGTGCTTTTTCATCGTGGCCGTGGACGGCATGGACGTGGCCATCATGGGCTTTGTCGCGCCCTCCATCCTGGCCGAGTGGGGCATCTCGCGGCCGGCCTTCGGCATGGTGATGGGGGCGGCTCCGATCGGGCTGGCCGTGGGGGCCGTGCTGGCCGGCTCCTCGTCGGACTGGTGGGGGCGGCGCCGCGTGCTGATGGGCTCGGTGCTGGGCTTTGGCCTGTGTACCCTGCTCACGCCCTTGGCCCACGACACGGCCCAGATGGCGGCGCTGCGCTTTCTGACCGGCCTGGGCCTGGGCGCCGCCATGCCCAACACCACCACCTTGTTGTCCGAGTACGTGCCTGAGCGGCGCCGCGCCTTTCTGGTGGCAGCCATGTTCACCGGCTTCAACCTGGGCTCGGCCCTGGTGGGCTTTGCCGCCGCGGCCCTGATTCCGCACGCCGGCTGGCGCTCGGTGCTGCTGCTGGGGGGCGCCTTGCCCTTGCTTCTGCTGCCGGTGCTGTATGTGTACCTGCCCGAATCGGCCCGCTTCATGGTGGCCCGCAACATGTCGGCCGAGCGCATCACGGCGGTGCTGAGCCGGGTCTGCCGTGCCCCGCTGGCGGGCGTGACGGCCTATGTTTCGGGCGAGGCCGAGGTGCCGGCACGCCAGCCCCTGGCGGTGTTGTTCGAACGCGGCTTCAGGCTGCGCACAGCCACCCTGTGGGTGACCTACTTCATGGGCCTACTGGTGATCTACCTGACCACCAGCTGGCTGCCCACCATGATGAAAGACGCGGGCATGAGCATTGACCGCGCCGCCAACGTGACCGCGATGTTCCAACTGGGCGGTACCGTGGGCGCCCTGCTGGTGGGTTGGCTGATGGGCCGCATGAACCCCAACCGGGTGATGGCAGGCGCCTATGGGCTGGGCGCTGTGGCCCTGGTGGTGATGGGCTTCAATGGCTTGATGTCCGAATCCATCGTGTGGCTGGTCATGGCCGTGGGCTTTTGCCTCAGTGGTGCGCAAACCGGTTTGAACGGCTTCGCGCCGGGCTGCTACCCCACGGTCGCCCGTGCCACGGGGGTGAGTTGGATGCTGGGCGTGGGCCGCCTGGGCAGCATCCTGGGTTCGTCCATCGGCGGCGTGTTGCTGAGCCAGGGCTGGGGCTTTGACGGGATCTTCATGGCGTTGGCGGCCCCGGCCGTGCTGGCTGCGCTGGCGATTTTGTGGAATCGGCGCAGCCTGTGAGGCTTAGCCACCTAGTTCAGCGCGGAGCGACAGGCCGGGGGCCTGGCCCCCCGCGTCAGACTTGTTGTCGCCTCCTTAAAACAGAAGAAACTAGGGGGTGAGGACAATGAGAGAACGACGTGGCCCGATACGGACAAGACTTCAAGAACAAAGCATTGGCAAAGCTGTTGCCGCCAGAAAGTGCCCCACTGGACCAAGTGGCAGCCGAGGTTGGCGTGAGCGCCTCAACCTTGGAGCGGTGGCGCAGTGATGCTTTGAGCCAGCCCCGCAGTGACAGCAAGGTCTGGAGCGCCGCGGCCCGCTTTGATGCCCTACTGACCACAGCCGCCATGGATGAGACCGCCAAAAGCGCCTGGTGCCGTGCCAATGGGGTGCTGCTGCACGACCTGCAACTGTGGCGGCAAACAGCAGCCCAGTCGCTGGCCGACCCTCAAGATCAACGGGCCAGCCCTTCACAAACCGCCCAGGACCGGCGCCGCATCAAAGAGCTCGAGCGCGACCTGCGTCGCAAAGAGAAGGCCTTGGCAGAAACCGCAGCCTTGCTGGTGCTGTCAAAAAAGTTAGAGACGATCTTCCAAAAGGACAGAGACGAGGACGAATGACCTCGCTCGAAGATCGTCAACAGATGTCTGAACTCATCACCCAGGCCTGCAACGCCGGGGCCCGACTGGCTCTGGCCTGCGAGCTGTGTGGCCTGAGCGAGCGCACCCTGCAGCGCTGGCGAAGCCGGGCAACAGGTGCCACGCTGGGGGGCGACCAACGCCCCCATGCCCATCGCCCAAGCCCCTCACACGCTTTGAGTGAGGCCGAACGCGCCGAACTGCTGCGCGTGGCCAATGAGCCGCGTTTTGCAGATCTGCCGCCTGCACGCATCGTGCCCCTGCTGGCCGACGAAGGCCGTTACCTGGCCAGCGAATCGAGCTTTGTGCGGGTGCTGCGCCAGGCTGGGCAAAACGCCCACCGCAGCCGATCCCGAGCGCCCAGAGCGCAACGGCCACCGACCACGCACATCGCAACTGCACCGGGCCAAGTGTGGTGCTGGGACATGACCTACCTGCCAGCCACCGTGGCAGGGCGTTGGTTTTACCTGTACCTGATCGTGGACCTGTACAGCCGCAAGGTGGTGGGCTGGGAGGTGCACGCCGAAGATGATTCAGACCACGCGGCTCGCTTGGTGCAACGCACGGCCTTGGCTGAAGGGATTGCGGCCAAAGACAGCAAGCCCGTGCTGCATGGCGACAACGGCGCTACGCTGAAAGCCACGACGGTGCTGGCCATGCTGCACTGGCTGGGGGTCAAACCCTCTTACTCCAGGCCCCGGGTGAGCGACGACAACGCGTTTGTCGAGGCGCTGTTCCGAACGGCCAAATACCGCCCTGAATACCCCAAGAGCGGGTTTGCGGACCTGAATGACGCAAGGGCCTGGGCTGCGAGATTCGTGCATTGGTACAACTTGGAACACCGCCACAGCGGGATTCGATACGTGACACCAGCGCAGCGCCACACTGGGCAGGACGTGGAGATATTGAAGTGCCGCGATGAGTTGTACCGGCAGGCCCGCCAATGCCATCCGGCCAGGTGGGCCAGACACACCCGAAACTGGGATCACATCGCGGTGGTCAAGCTCAACCCGGAGCGGGATTCGAAGCCCATCGAAACGCCGACATCAGCACTGGATAAAGCGCCTCGGCGCGCATGAATCAGGCGACAACATTCTTGACACGCACCGCTGGCTCTGCAGCAGGTCTTTGATCCAACAGTCCGGTACCGCAAAACGCCTTTGTAAAGGGTGGCTTGGCCAGGCTGGGTTTAGAACACCTGATGTCGCAGAGGCTCAGTCTGCTAATTCGAACGCAATGAAAATGATGCCGGCATAGTAGGCCGCCAAACAGTTAAACACCTGCTCGAAAAGGTTGGGCGCCTTTTCATTTTCTAAATCTTGCTCGGTGGCTAAATCGGGGAGAGCATTCTTTTTGACATAGTGGTATGTCTTCCCATTTTTGATGATCTCGCTGGTGTCTTTTTCGATGCCGACGCGGTACTCCTTCTTGCTTGCGTCTGTGAAGGTGTAGTAACAGTTGAAGTACCCGTAACTGTGCATTTGAACAGAAAACAAGGGGCGAACTTCGCGCCAATAGCGATTGAATTCGTCCTCGCTCATCGAGGCGCGTTTGCAATGTTCCAGTTCATCGGCGTTGGTGACCTCCGGAGGGACTATTTTTTCTATCTTCTGGGCACTTACCCAGACTGGGAAGTGCCACCATATTTGAAATGGCAAGATGGCTGCAGCAAGAGCCAGCAGTGAAGAAAAGATGAATTTAACGACTATTCTTATGGCATTGATCATCGGTTGTGAGGCGAGTAGTTGAATAATCCAGCTTCTGTTTGATTTTTGTGCGGGGAAAGGAGGCCATGTGCATAGATTCGATCAACTTGCAAATGAAAGGTATCGAGCAACTCGCTAAGGACAGTCTGCAAAACCCACCCGCCCCGAACTGAATTTGGGCCTGAACATCACGCAAGATAACGCCCATGAACCAGATCACGTTTGGCCTTGACCCGCTGCGCAAGAAGACCCGCAAAGAAGTGTTCCTCGATGAGATGAATCAGGTGATGCCCTGGTCGGTGCTTGTGACGTTGCTCACCTGATAACGCCGCCTGCGAGGGGTTCTTCGGTCGCCTCAAGAACGAGCTGTTCTATCCTCGGGACTGGAAGGGCACGACCATAGAGCAATTCATTGAGGTGGTCGACTCCTACATCCGTTGGTACAACGAAAAGCGAATCAAGATCTCCCTTGGCTCTCTCAGCCCCATTGAATACCGGGTGAGCCTTGGACTTGCGACATAAACCAGTCCAAATTTTTATCCGCACCCCCACTAACCCCCAGGAGGGGGGTCGGATTGCATGGAAATCAACAATCCCTGAGTTCTCCGGGAGTTTTCCATGCTATTTTGGGGTCGTTTTACGTGTGGATCGACTCGATGAAACAGCGGTGCTTCATGTATTGGTTGTGTACAGCTACATGCCTGAGTATGTGGAAGACAAGAGACGTAGCGTATCTCGCTCAACTTAGAAGATTTACGAAAGATTGAAAGATGAAAGATCCAATCAAGCAGCGCCCCGGGGAGCTTAGTCTCATTGATGCGCTTACTATCTATCGGTATCCGGTTACAGCAATCGTATCGATCCTTCACCGGATCAGCGGTGTTTTGCTATTTGTGCTACTGCCGTTTATCATCTGGATGTTCGACGCCAGCCTTTCATCGGAAGCCTCCTTTGAGAGATTGCGTTCTTTGTTTGTGAGTGGTGTTGGGTTCGTTCCGGCCTGGGTGGTGAAGGCGGTCTGTCTAGTACTGATTTGGGGCTTCGTCTACCATTCAATAGCGGGTTTACGGTATCTGTGGATGGATGCTACCCTGGCCGTCTCAAAGGAGCAGGGCAGGCGTTCATCCAAGATTGTCATAGTGTTGAGCACACTCGTATCGATCGCTTGCGCAGCGAAATTCTTCCACCTGTTCTGACTCTTGCTCAATTATGTTGATGTCTGCGGGGACCTTGCGGAAAGCAATGATGGCTGCGGCAAGCTGATTGAGCGTCACAAAGCTACGCTCGAGCTTCTCGTAGCCCTGCTTTACCAAGGTGTCGGTCCAGCGCCGCGCCAATTGCGGCTCGGAGCGAGGGTTTACCAGACTATTTAAGGATAATGTCAATGTCACCCTCCGCTTTGATTGGTAACCGAAGCTTCAAATGGATGATCGCTGGCGGTGCAATCTCCATGCTTGGCGACCAATTTACACTCGTTGCTCTCCCGTGGTTGATTCTAAAGCAGACAGGGGATCCAATTGCTGTCGGGAATGCCCTCGCAATCTTGGGAATTCCGCGTGCAGTATTCCTGCTGATCGGCGGGGTGGTGGTCGACCGGCATTTGCCCAAAAATGTTCTACTCTTACGAAAATCGCCAACGGGATATTGATCGGCGCAATCGCCGCGATGTTAATAGGTGGTGGGTTGATACCAATCAGCTTAATCTACCTCTTTTGCTTTGGTATTGGCTTGGCGACCGCGTTCAGCATTCCCGCTACTAACTCGCTGCTGCCAACTTTTATCGCGCCCGAGTCGCTTGCTGCGGCGAACGGCATCACACTCGGTGTGCGACAGGTAACGTTCTTCATCGGCCCCCTACTTGCAGGCTGGTTGATTGCATCGTTTGGTAGCAGTCGTGATCAGATGACTGACGCACGTGGATTGGGCATCGCGTTTGGCGTTGACGCCTTTAGCTACATTCTGTCTGCTTAGACTCTCGGAAAGGTTCAGGTCCAGAGCAATAATTCGACTATCGCCCAGCTGCGAGACTTCTGGAACATGCTCGCGGCTGTCCGTGAGGGACTGTCCACATGCTGGCAGGATTGTGCCCTGCGGACCTGCTTCTTATATTGGGGCATTGCCTCAGTGATCACCGCTGGACCGCCCGAGTTCGACACGAAGTGCGGCAAGTGTTTGATTTCATTAGAAACCGCTTGAATATTTCCACTACAACAGGGGCAATTGCGTGTCTGGTACGGGCTTTCTGAGGTTCAGCGCCGAGAACAGTTCGGCCTGCTCGCGGTTGATGTTGGAGATGCCGCTGATGGGCGCCCCCTGGTTGATGGAGACGCTTTGGCGTTGAATCCTTCGCAATTGCGCCAAGGCCGTCTCCGGTGAGACTCCCTGGCCTGCTGCCTTCAAGCGCTGACGCATCACCCGGTACAGGATCAGGGCCATGAAGCAGATGCTGGCATGGGCTCGAATTCTCTCTGGCAGCCGGTGATGCACCGGTGCAATTTCAATTTCCGACTTCAGCACCTTGAAGCCACGCTCAATATCGGCCAGGCTTTTGTAGCGCTGCACGATTTGCTCGGGGCTCAGATCGGCCACATTGGTGACCAGCAACAGCTTGCCGTCCATCATTTGTGCGCGGGCCAAAGCCTTGGCGTCAATGTCGTAAGTGAACAGGTCCGACTTCAGATCGTCCTTGATGATCTTGGACAGATGCGCTTCGGCCACCTCATGGAAGAAGCGCGCCTTGGCACCCGAATCGCTGAGCTTGCGGCCCCGGTGAACTTCTCCCGCGTCTTGTCCATCGAGTTTGCTGGCCAGTTGTTCTGCCCGTGTCAGCAAGCTTGCCATGCGCTTGGCGCGCAGCGCCGTTTGCTCCTGCGCTCGCGCGGGGTCGTGTGCCACGATCAAGCGATGGCCTTGCCAAGAGGCTTGTGCGATGGTCTCGCCAGTCTCTTCTGCTGCGGCTTCGTGCAAAGGCTGGAGCAGCTCAACGAACTCGTTGTATCGCCGCCCCGGCACAGCCAGGATGAACTCCAGCGGCTTGCCGCTGGGCAAGGTGATGGAGGCCAGTTCGTCAAGATTGTCGATGGACAACAAGCCCCTGTCGGCCACCATCACCAGCCGCTGAATGTGGGGATAGCGGGCCAACACCTTGCGCACAGTGGGCATCATGGTGGGGGCCTCAGCCGTGTTGCCGTCGAACACCTCGTGGTAGATCGGCATCCCATCGGCCGTTTGAACCACGCCCAGCATGAACTGGCGAGCCACGGTGCCCTCTTTGGACATGCCGAAGTGGCGCACGTCACCGTCTTGAACGCTGTGGCCTTCACAACGCACGGTGGTCAAGTCATAGAACACCACTGACAGTTCATCATCAATCAGGGGCCGCAGCAGATGGGCGACACAATCATCGACCGCGCCTTGATGATCCATGAGCGCATCCATGCTGCGAAGCAGGTGTTGATGGGTGATCTTGGAGGGTTCCACACCCGGCATTGAGACCGTCTGGAGCCAGCGCAGTGTGCCCAGCTTGGAGTCGGCGTCACACAGGCGGTTGAAGACCATCACGCGAATGGCATGCTCAACCGGGGAGGTGTAGCGGGCCTGGCGAAAGACGCCAGCCAGGCAATCAAAGCCGATCTCGCGCCAGAGTTGATCAAGCACCCACACATCGCCCAGCGCCAGGGCGGATTCGAACTGCAATTGCGGGGTGGCCGTGTCGGTGGGGCCATGTCCACGGGCCTTGAGCAGGGCCTGCAGAACCTTGTCCACCTGGCCATCGTTCTCGTCGACGCGTCCCAGGGTGAGCAGGTTGCGCTGACGTGGTTGCCCATTGGCGTCGCGGAAGGATTCCACGATCTGGGCGTAGGTGTGACCACGGCTGCGGGCAAGCTTGACGAACATGTTTGGAGTGTAGCGGAAGACGACGCATCGGTTGCTACCCAGGAAATGAAATGTTTACACTACAAAGAAATTCAAAAAACAGCAGCTAAGCCGTTGATTCATATAGGCCAGGGTGCTCAAAACAGGCCAAATGAGGCAAAACGTGTCGAACTCCGGGGCCCCGGCCGTGCTGGCTGCGCTGGCGATTTTTGGAACCGGCGCAGCCTTTGAAGGGGCCGGCCGGGCTGCTCTTCACGTTGAGCGATGGCCCGTGTCGAGCAGATCAATCGATCGGAACACGCGCTGCAGCATGCCGTCGGACGAGCTCTGGCATTGGCGCAACTGGTCCATCAGGTGGTGCAGAAAGCGCTCGGCCGGGGCGCTGAGCGGGGCCTGGCGGCGCCGCAGCACGCCGATCTCGCGCGGGGCGAATCGGGTGTCCAGGTTCAGCGGCACGAGTAGACCGTGGGCGCCTTCGCATTCGATCAAGGGCCAGGGCAGCAGGGTGAGCATGTCGGTGCTGGCCACCAGCTTGAGCATCAGGGCGGCTGATTGGGCCAGGTGGATGCGCCCATGGGGGATCGGCAGGCCATGCTGCTCGAACAAAGTATGGAACATCGCGGCCTCCTCCTGAGGTGCGTAGTTCAGCAGCCAGCGGGCCTCGCGCAGGGCTTGCATCGAGCGGGCCTGGGCCAGTGGGTGGCCGGCGCGGGCGCCCACGGTGACTTCGTACCTGAACAAGGGGGTGACATGCAGGTCGTGGGCCGCGCCGGGTTCGGGCAGGCGGCCCAACAGCAGGTCCAAGGCGCCTTCGCGCAAGCGAGGCAGCGACACGGCTGAAAGACCATCGAACAGCTCCAGCCGCACCTGGGGCTGGTCTTGGGTGAAGGCCTGCACCACGCTGGGCAGAATGCTCTGGGCGATCCAGGGGGTGACGCCAACGCTCAGGCGTTCCACACGCCCGGCTTGGCGCAGGCTGGCCATTTCGGCCTCGGCATGGTCCAGTTGATCGGCGATCAGGCGGGCGTGGCGTAGCAGGGCCGCACCGGCTTCGGTCAGGGACAGGCCTGAGCTCTGGCGCACGAACAAGGGCATCTGCTGGCCCTCTTCGAGTTCGCGCAGGGCCTGGGTGAGGGTGGCTTGGGTCAGGCTCAGAGAGCGCGCTGCGGCGCGGATGCTGCCTTGGCTGGCGACGGCGATCAGGTAGCGGATTTGGTGCAGTTTCATGGCAAAGCCTTCAGCCCTGGGCAGCAGGGATTGTGCCTGGGCCGAGCGTTCGTCTGACAGGTACTGCCTTTTGGGGCAGGTTGTCCCTGTCTTATGGGGGCACGGGTGGCTTTCTAGACTGCGGTCTTTCCCATCCCGGCCTTGGCCCGATCAGATTCCCCATGAGCACTGTCCCAACACTTCCAGCGTCGGCTGCGGCCGATCCTGTGGCCCCCGGCATTCGCGCCATCGAATCCGAGATGGTGGCGCTGCGCCGTCACCTGCACGCCTACCCCGAGCTGGCTTTCGAGGAGCTGGCGACCAGCGACCTGGTGGCCCAGCGTCTGAGCGAGTGGGGTTATGAGGTGCACCGTGGCCTGGGCGGCACCGGGGTGGTGGGCACCTTGCGCAAAGGCACCGGCGGACGCCGGCTGGGCTTGCGGGCCGACATGGACGCCTTGCCGATCACCGAGAACACGGGCCTGCCCTACGCCAGCCGACACGCCGGCAAGATGCACGCCTGTGGCCATGATGGCCATACCGCCACACTGCTGGCCGCAGCCCGCCATCTGGCCACACAGGGGGTGTTTGAGGGCACGCTGAACCTGATCTTCCAACCGGCCGAAGAGGGCCTGGGGGGCGGCCGCCGGATGATCGAAGACGGATTGTTCAAGCGGTTCCCCTGCGATGCAATCTTTGCGCTGCACAACATGCCGGGTTTTCCGGTGGGCCAGTTCGGCTTCAAGGCGGGGTCGTTCATGGCCTCGTCTGACACGGTACTGATCACCGTGAAAGGGCAGGGTGGTCATGGTTCGGCACCGCACCAGTCGCGTGACCCGGTGGTGGCCGCTGCCACCTTGATCCTGGCGCTGCAGACCGTGGTGGCGCGCAATGTGGACCCGCGTGACATGGCCGTGGTCAGCGTGGGCGCCATCCATGCCGGCGATGCCCCGAATGTGATCCCCGAATCGGTGGCGCTCAAGCTGTCGGTGCGGGCCTACCGGCCCGAGGTGCGGGCACAGTTGCGCGAGCGCATCACCGAACTGGCTCAGGCCCAGGCCGTGGCCCTGGGCTGTGTCGCCGAAGTGGACTACCAATGGCGCTACCCGGCTTTGGTGAACGATCCGGCCAGCACTGAATTTGCACGCCAGGTGGCGCTGGATTGGCTGGGCCCGCAGGGCGTGATGGAGAACGTGCAGCCGCTCACGGGCAGCGAAGACTTTTCGTTCATGCTGGAGCAATGTCCCGGCAGCTATTTCATCGTGGGCAATGGCGTGGGGGATCAGCACGGCAGCGGGGGCTGCATGGTGCACAACCCGGGCTACGACTTCAACGACGCCATCCTGCCGCTGGCCGCGACCTACTGGGTGCGCCTGGCCGAACGCTTTTTGTCCAAGGCAGCCTGAGTCTGCTCCGCATCGGAACCCTCACCATGAGCATGAATTCGCCGTTTTCACTGAATCGCCGCACACTGGGCGGCCTGCTGGCAGGCAGCCTGCTGTCCCCCGGACTGTCGGCGCTGGCCCAGCCGGCCTACCCTGACAAACCCATCAAGATCGTGATCGGCTACCCGCCCGGGGGCTCGGTCGACTATGTGGGGCGCCTGGTGGGCGATGCCTTGGGCCAGCGCCTGAAAACCCCGGTCGTGATCGACAACCAGGGCGGCGCGGCCGGTGCCATCGCGGCCCAGCGCGTGGTCAGCAGCCCGGCTGACGGGTACACCTTGCTGGTGGGTTCGAGCAATGAACTGGTGGCCACCCGCCTGGTCAACCCGGCCCAGCGCTACGACGCCCAGAAGGACATGACGCCGCTGGGCCTGATCGCCACGGCGCCGGTGTTGCTGGTGGCGGGGCCCCGAGCGGCGGTCAAGACCTTGCCTGAACTGATCGAGCTGGCGCGGCGCAAACCCGGGCAGCTCAGCTATGGCAGCTCGGGTGTGGGCTCGACCTTGCATTTTGCTGGCGAGTTGCTCAAGCAGCGTGCGGGCATTTTCATGACCCACATCCCCTACCGGGGCGTGGCTTCATTGACCAGCGATCTGGCGGGCGGCAACCTGGACCTGGCCATGCTGTCGGTGCCAGCGGCGCTGCCCTTCTTGCAGAGTGGGCGCATCACGGCGCTGGGCTGCACCGGCGCTCAGCGTCTGTCGGCCCTGCCCAAAGTGCCCACGATCGGTGAGGTGCCGGGCATGAAGGGCTACGAGCTCAGCGGCTGGTTTGCCCTGATGGGCCCGGCCCACCTGCCACCCACCATCACCCAACGCCTGAGCCAGGCGCTGCAGGAGGTGCTGCAAGACCCGGGCGTGCGCCGCAAGCTGGAGGAAGGTGGCAATGTGCTGGGCAACGGGCACGAAGACCTGTCGGTGCTGATGGCCCGCGAAAGCCGGCAGTACGCTGGTTTGGTGGAATACGCCCACATGCGTGACTGAGCGAGCTGTGGCCGCTGGTGCCCCAGCAACCTGGGCTTTGGGCATGGGGGGCGATCAATCGGCGCTGATGTGGCGCTCGGCCGCAATCTTTTTGTAGACCGCGTTTTCGAGTGCGATCTCCTGGGCGAACTCCTCAGGGCGATTGCCGATGACCTGCGAACCGGTGTCCTCGATCTGTCGGCGCACCTCAGGCGCCGACAGCGCCTTTTGCACGGCGGCGTGTACCCGTTTGACGATCTCGGGTGGCAGGCCCTTGGGGCCGACCAGGCCATAGAAGGCCGTGCGGTTCACCTCCTCCAGCTTGAGTTCGGCAAAAGTGGGCACCTGGGGCAACTGGGCCAGGCGCCTGGGGGCGGCCACCGCCAGCGCGGTCAGGCGGCCGCTTTTGATGAAAGGCAGAGCCGAAGGCAGGTTGTCGAACACGATGGGGATCTGCCCTGCAATCGCATCATTCAGGGCCGGTCCCGATCCGCGGTAGGGCACGTGGGTCAGCGTCAGGCCGCTCTTGCTGGCCATCAGTTCCATCAACAGGTGGCCGATCGAGCCGGTGCCCGCGGTGCCGTAGCTGTAGCGGTTGGGGTTCTTGCGGACTTCGTCCACAAAGCTGGCAAAGCTTTGCGCCTTGAAGCTGGGGCTGACCACCAGCACGTTGGGGGTGGCCGCGATGTTGCTGATGGGCGTGAAATCGGTCAGTGGGTTGTAGGGCAGGCGCGGATTGATGGCTGGGTTGGTGGCGGTGGTGGACACCGTGCCCACCCCCAGGGTGTAGCCGTCGGGCAGTGCACGGGCGGCTTCATGGGCACCAATCGAGCCGCCACCGCCGCCCTTGTTGTCAATCACCAGGGGCTGGCCCAGCGCTTCGCCGGCGCGCTGGGAAATGGCCCGCGCCACCAGGTCGGTGGTGCCACCGGGCGCAAAGGGCACGATCAGGCGCACAGGCTTGCTGGGGTAGGGCTCCGCAGCCATGGCAGGCGCGGCCAGCAGCAGGGCGGCCAGAAGACCGGTGCGCCGGGTCAGGGTTCTTGAAGTCGCGCAATCGAGGGGGTTAACGAGGGTCATGGTGCAGTCTCCGTGTTGATTGAATGGGGCAGTCGTTGGCGTGTTCAGCGCTTGCGGATCAGGGTGTCCGGGCCGAGCTCGCTCAGCTGGTTCACCCCCAGCATGGCCAGATTGCGATCCACCTCATCGCGCAGCAGGCCGATCGCGTGGCGCACGCCTGCCTCGCCTGCCACGGCGGCGGCATAGTTGAAGGGCCGGCCCACCAGCACCATGCGTGCACCCAGCGCCAAGGCCTTGAGCACATCCGAGCCGCGGCGAAAGCCGCCGTCGATCAGTACCGGGTAGTTGGGGCCCAGGGCCTGGACCACATCCCCGAGCACCCGCATTGGTGAGGTCGCGCCGTCCAACTGGCGCCCGCCGTGGTTGGACAGGATCACGCCATCGGCACCCGCCTGCTGTGCCGCCAGGGCATCGGCCACGCTGAGCACCCCCTTGACCACCAGGCGGCCCCGCCAACGTTGACGAATGCGCTGCAGGTGTTGCCAGTTCAGGTGATCGCGGGCCGAGAAATCTCGCAGCACCGTGGAGGACACGATGGGGGCGCCCCGGGTGGCAAACGAGTTCTCGAAATGGGGCATGCCATGGCGCAGCAGCGTGCGGGCGAAGGTGCCGATCACCCAGCCCGGACGCAGCACGCCATCGATGGCCAGGCGCAGGCTGGGGCGCAACGGGGTCGAAAAGCCGGTGCGGATGTTGTTTTCGCGGTTGGCCGAGATGGGGATGTCGACCGTGATCACCAGGGTGTCAAAGCCGGCACGCTCGACCCGGTCGATCAGCGCATCGATCCGGTCCTGATCTCCCGGCAGGTAGGCCTGGAACCAGGTGCCAGGGCAGGTCTGAGCCACGGTTTCCATCGGGATCAACGAGGTACCGCTCATGATCGATGCAATGCCTTCGACTTGTGCCGCCTGGGCCAGCACCACGTCGCCACGGTAGGTGGACAGGGCGTTGATGCCCATGGGGGCGATGGCAAACGGGGAGCGGTAGCGTCGACCCCACAGTTCAACGCCCTGGCTGCGCTGCGACACGTCGCGCAGCACCCGGGTGACGAAGGCGTACTCATCGAACACGGCACGGTTGTCCTGCAGAGAGCGGTTGTCCTCGGCAGCGCCAGCGATGTAGCCAAAGATCGGTCGAGGCAGGCGCCTGCGAGCGGCGGCCTCGAAATCCTGCAGGGACAGCATGCGGCGCAACACCCTGGAAGCCGGGGTCGATGAGGCCGTGCTGGCCGCTTGGGCTGGGTTGGGGTGGGTGGGCGTGGCGTGCATGAGGGCTTCTGTGCAAAGGAATGAGCTGCACTGTAGAAGCCGATGTAGGCGAAAGAAAGCGATATATTCAGAAGAAATATGTTCTCCAAATGGAAAATAGATGGCCACACCCTCGGTCAAGCAACTGGAGGCTTTCTGGTGGGCCGCCACCTGCAGCAACTTCAGCACCGCCGCCGAGCGCCTTCACCTGTCGGTGTCGTCTCTGTCCAAACGCATCAGCGAGCTGGAGGGTGCGCTGGGTCAGGCGCTGTTTGACCGAACGGGTCACAAAGCGATGCTGACCGAGTCGGGGCGGCGCCTGTTGCCGGCGGCGTTGAGGGTGCTCAACGCCGTGGCTGACCTGGGACGCAGCTTGGCAGAGACCGGGGCCTTGTCAGGTCACTGCCGTTTTGGGGTGGGTGATCTGTCGGCATTGACCTGGTTGCCCGCCCTGGTGGCTGGGACAAGGCGTTTGCACCCAGGCCTCACCCTGGAGGCCTGTGTGGATGTGGGCGGGGTGCTGGAACGGCGCCTGGCCGAGGGCGAGTTGGATTTTGCGGTGATCGCCGGTCGCTCGTCGCGCAGCGCCCTGGTGTCGCAATCGGTGGGCGCAGCGCGCTTTGCCTGGGCGGCGTCGCCTCATCTGGCCGTTTCGTCTGCGGCCTCGGTGGCAGGTCTGCTTGAGCGCTGCCCATTGATCACGTTGCCACCCCAGGCCGGCACCACGCGCTTGCTGGACGACTGGTTGCTGGCCCAAGGCCTGGCCGAGCCGCGGGAGCGCATCCAGTGCAACAGCTGGGCCGCTGTGGCGGGCATGTTGCGCGAGGGGGTGGGAGTGGGTTTTCTGCCCGAGGGCTGGATTGACGGGCTGGGCTTGTGCCGCCTTGAGGTTGAGCCCGAATTGGGGGCGCTGCAGTATGCGTTTCAGTGGCGCCGGGGCGATGCGCGAAGCCTGGTGCCGGTCATGCAGGGGATGGTCAGCTCGGTGCTGGACTTTTCGCTGTTGCCTTGCCTTGCGGGCGCGGCCCCCTTGGCCGGCTGAGCCGGTTCGGTCAGCGCAGGGCCAGGTTCAGTTGGTCGACCAGTTCAGCCCAGTCGGCATCCTGCAAGCGCTGCTCACGCAGGAAGGTGGCCTGGGAGGGGGTCCAGAACGGGGCGTCGGCCAGTTCCAGGTCGTCGGCCAGCGGGGCATGGTGACCGATGAAGGTCGCGATGGAATGGGGGTCGGAAGCCAAGCCGAGTTGCGCAAACAGGTCGGTGAAGCGGTGAAACAGTTCGTTGTGGATGGGGCTGTTCATGGTGCGGATCCTGGGGAGCCTTCAGGGGCCATGGCCCGGGTGTCGGGCGGGCTGGCGTTGCTGGATGGGGTGGGGCCTGATGCGCTGCGGCGCGATGCGTTGTCTTGGCGCCGGATCATCTCACGGATGAAGGCGTTGAAATTGTCGGCGGTTTGCCGTTTCAGGGCCGAGTTGCCGAGAAACGAAGGCAGGGGCCGGGTCGGCTCGAAAGCGACGTGGTAGCGCAGTTGCACCCCCCCTTCGCGGGGCCTCAGTTCGGTGCTGCTGTCGAGCCGTTTCACATCGCCGGACACACCGTGGGTGGTGATCAGGCGTTGGGGCGTGAGGCTGACATCACGCACGTTTTCGTAATCAAAGTGAAGGATGCCGGCGCGCGTGCTGCCGCGCTGATGCACGCGCAAGGTGTTGCCCTGGCGGTTGGCCACTTCGCTGAGCTCCAGCCCCGGCAGGAACTGGCTCATGTGCTCGTAATCGGTCAGCACCGCCCAGGCTTGGGCGGCGGGAACGGGGGCCTGGGTGTCCAGGCTGATTTCGATCTGTTCGTTCCCAAACACCACGGTGACATCGTCGGGTTTGATGTCCTTGAACTCGGTCTGGGCCGTTGCGCCACCGCTGGCCAGCAGACCGGCGACCAGGCAGGCCGTGGGCAGCCAGCCGGAAACGCTCTGGCGCTGGGGCCGGGGGCCAGAAAAAGGGTGAAGCATGGTGTTTTGACGGCGGTGTTCTGGGCTCCAAGTGCTGCGGTGGCGGCGCCTCGGAAAGCATGTATCCACAAAATTGTAGGCCGTATTGCTTTGGTGCGCGGATTGAAAAGGCGCGTGCAGGAGGCTGGAATTTGCGACAAGTCTGACCGCTCAGCCAAGTCTGCCGACCGGCTCGGTGTATAACCTTCCCCCTTCAGGGCTTGTGTGCAGTTCGCAAAAAGCACAGGCTTGACCCCCAATGGGCACCGCGGTGTGCCCGACAACACAAGGAATTTCAGACATGGGCGCGCAGTGGAAAGCAAAAGGCAAGGCACAGGTTGCAGATGCCAAAGGCAAGCTGTTCGGCAAGCTGGCCAAGGAAATCATGGTGGCCGCTCGCGGCGGTGCTGATCCGGCCGCCAATTCGCGCCTGCGCCTGGTGGTGGAGCAGGCACGCAAGGTGTCCATGCCCAAGGACACGCTGGAGCGGGCCATCAAGAAGGGCGCTGGTCTGACGGGTGAAAACGTCAGCTTCGAGCATGTGATGTACGAGGGTTACGGTCCGCAGCGCGTTCCGGTGATGGTGGAGTGCCTGACCGACAACGTGAACCGTACCGCGCCGGAAATGCGCGTGTTGTTCCGAAAAGGGCAATTGGGCACCTCGGGCTCGGTGTCCTGGGATTTCAACCACCTGGGCCTGATCGAGGCCGAACCCGCTGCGGCGGGTGCAGATGCTGAACTGGCTGCCATTGAAGCCGGCGCCCAGGATTTCGAGCCGGCTGACGAGGATGGCGTGACCGTGTTCATGACCGATCCAACCGATCTGGACCTGGTGAGCCGTGCCCTGCCTGCACATGGTTTCACGGTGCTGAGCGCCAAGCTGGGTTACAAGCCCAAAAACCCGGTGAAGGCCTCGGACCTGAGCGCAGAGCAACTGGAGGAGGTGGAATCCTTCCTGTCCGCCATTGATGCCAACGATGACGTGCAAAACGTCTACGTGGGCTTGGTGGACTGATCGCCCCCGCCAGCCAGGGCCTGCCGAGGCCCGGCTCTGCACTTTGACGCCAGATCGGGCGTGTCCGTATCAGGCCGCCGAGGCAGTTTTCAGTGCATACCAGTTGACGCCATCGCGCAAGGTGCGGGTGGCTTCCCCACGGCCGATCAGGTAGTTGAGGCAGGCCAGGGTTTCACCGGTGGCCATGCCCAGCAGGCCGGTGTCGGTTTCGGCGATGGGGCGCGAGAACAGTGCACCAAACACGTCCACCACCCGGCGCGGCTCGCTGCCCAAGGCTTCACGCAGGCGGTTGAACGCTTTGTGCTGGCCTTCGGCAAGGCGGTCCAGGCGCAAGTGCAGGCCCCGAAAGGGCTCGTTGTGCGAGGGCAGCACCAGCACATCATCGGGCACTTCGCGGCGCAGTTTCTCGATCGAGGCCATCCATTCGCTCATGGGGTCGGCGTCGGGTTCGGTCGGGTGGACCGAGACGTTGGAGGAAATGCGCGGCAGCACCTGGTCGCCTGAAATCAACACCTTCAGGTCGGCGCAATACAGGCAGGCGTGTTCAGGTGAGTGGCCCGTGCCGACGATGATGCGCCAGTCGTGCTGACCGATGCGCAGCGTCTCGCCGTCGCGCAGGCGCCTGAAGCTTTCGGGCAGCGCGTGGATGTGCTTGCCGAAGTTGCCAAAGCGCAGGCGGTAGCGTTCGATGGCGGCCTCGCCCCAGCCAGCCTGGCGGAAGAACTCGATGGCCTCGGGCGGGGCCTCTCGCCCGGTGTCGGACACCATCACGCGGCAGCTCATGTATTCGAGCCGGGTCATCCAGAGGCGGGCGTTGAACTTGCGTGTCAGCCAGCCGGCCATGCCCACGTGGTCGGGGTGCATGTGGGTGACAAAGATGCGGGTGATGCCGCGCTGGTCTGGTGCATGGGCAAAGAGCTCGCGCCAGACCTGGGCGTTTTCGTCGGTGCGGGTGCCGGTGTCGACAATCGCCCATCCGGCGTCGTCGTCGAGCGCCCAAAGGTTGATGTGATCCAGTGCATAGGGCAGTGGCATGCGGATCCAGTGCACGCCGGGGGCAAGCTCCAGCGTGGTGCCGCGCGGCGGTACCGTCTCAAAGGGGTAATCGAGAGGGTCTTTGGGTTTGGGGGCGTGTTGTTCTTGCAAGCGGTCCTCGCGTCTTGAATGCGGTGGGGATCGGCATCAGGTGGCCTTTCCATCCCGCCAAGTATGTCGCGGCTCGAAGGTGCTTGCAGATCGGCGGAGGCTCGCCCCTGTCACCACCGTGCCAAATGGGAGGTATCTGCTGCCGTTAGGGTCAGTGGGTGGGGCTCTGGAGCAGGTCCCTCACGCCTCGGCAGGCGGGAAAAGCGGTGCAGCCCCAGAAGGATTGTTCGTCTGACGTGTCCAGGCGTGCTGCCTGGCGTTGCATGGCCTTGCCACAGCGCGGGCAGGAGGGGATCACGGCTTCACGGGCTTGCGCCAGAGCCAGCAGCGCGGCGGCATCCAGCGGGGGTTGAACCTCTCCGTGGCGCACGGCAAGCAGGCCCGATTTCGAGCGGACCGGCGCGGCCTGCTGGGTGCTCTTTGACTGGGTGACCGGGTTTGAGCGCACATGGGCAATCCAATGGCGCAGGGCCTGTCCATCCAGAAGCCTGACCGGGCGGCCCGCCGCGAATTGACGGGCCGCACGGGTGAAGTTGCCTGAGGTCACCAGAAAAGCCGAATCGGCCCCCACCGCGTGCATGATGCCGGTCAGCTCTCGGACCACTTCAACCCCCACACGGTACGACCTCCACGGTTTGCACTGGACCAGGGATTTCTGGCCGTCTTTCCAGAGCACCAGATCCATGCCATCGTCCGGCGCGTGGACGTTCATGTCATCGACCTCGTAGCCCTGAAGGCGAAATGCCTCGGCGACCAGTTGTTCGAAGTCCCGCCGATTGAGTTGGTTCAACACGTCGGCCGCCGGGTTGACGGCGGCCTGTTGCAAAAGACGTTGGCGTTGGTTTCGGCGCCAGAACGAAGCGGCGGCCATGATCAGGAACACGGCAGGCACGGCATAACGGCCGTAAAGCACCATGTCTGTCAAGACCTCATGGGAGGTCGAGTGAGGCAGGGGTTGATGGGCGTTCTGGCTCAGCGTCTGGAGCAAGGCAAACAACAGAACGGCCACGACGCAATCCAGCCACCACGGCAGGGTGGCGCTCCAGTCCAGCAGGCGATCACTGAGAGCGAACTCTCGCGCGCGAATCATTTCGATGACACTCCCATTTCCGGTTGTTTGCCTTTGCAGGCAGGGCACACCGGCTACTTTTAGATATTGATACAAGCATACCAAGATGTATCCGATGGTCTATATCTGAGTTTGGAGGAGGGGCAGAGAAAATGAGGGCTGATGTGTTCAATTTGGCGGATTGAGACCCGCTGTATGGCGTTGATGCGCTGACCGGGGGCCAAAATGAGGCGATCAATGGGTTCCGAGCGCTGAGTCGAGGGGCGAGTTGCTTTTGGATCGCTGGCTTGTAGGCCTGTTCAACTAGGAGGTGTGATGTCTGAATGTTTCAAATTTGCCAAGGGGGCCTGTGTGGTGTTGGGGGTGGCCTTGCTGAGTGCCTGTGGCAACAAGGTCAGCCTTGAGAACTACAACCGCATCAAGGTTGGGCAGACCTACGACGAGGTTCGGCAAATTGTGGGTGACCCGGCCCATTGTGATGAGACCTTGGGGATTCGATCCTGCCAATGGGGTGACTCAACACGCAGCATCCGGGTGAACTTTGCGGTCGACAAAGTGGTGTTGATGTCTGCAGAGAACCTGAAATAGGCGCGAGGCCGATTTCTATCGGCGGAGGCCCTGTGAAAGGGCGAGGCAGACGCGAGCATGGGGTTCGGTTTGCTGGGCTGTCCGGGCGCCTTGCGCCACGGGCAGTGCAAGGCGTGGGTTTGGCTTCTATGTTTTAAATGTAATGTGCATGGGTTTTATAGCAGGTACAAAAATCAACCGACCAACCCAAGGCATCCCGTGGCATGCCTCCGTGATTCATGCACTTCCCAATGCAAGACCAGGTGGTTTTATCCCTGCCACTTCAAGGCGGTGGGTGCTAACCTGTCATACCAAGGCAGATCAAGCGAAAATCTACAAATGGTCAACCTAAAACCGCCGGGAGCAAACAATCCAGAGATGACAGGCCCCCGTTCTTGGTTCGGGTCCTTCTGGATGCAGCTGTCCCTGATTTTTGGAGCGCTCTACTTTGTGGTTGTGGGCCTCGGTGAGTTCTACATGGGCCAGTACCTGACAGAACGCATCACCAAGGACCAGGGTGAAGCCCTTCATCAACGATCACAGGCCGTCGCCAACGCCCTGGCAGAAAGCCTACACGAGCGTGACCGAGAGATTGCGATGCTTTCGCGCCTGCCCAATTTCCAGACCGGTCCTTTGAGTGCAGATTGGATTGAGCCTTACCTGAACGAAATCCGACGCTCGTTTCCGAACTATTCGTGGATCGGCGTGGCGGATGCTCAAGGACAGGTGCAAGCAGCGACAGCGGGACTTTTGCGCGGAGCCGATGTGCGCCAACGTCCCTGGTTCAGCGGCGGTCAGCAGGGGCGTTACGTAGGCGATGCCCACCAAGCCGTCATGCTGGAGCGCCTGCTTCCGCCGCAGGACAGTTCCGAACCTCTGCGTTTTCTTGATTTTGCTGCGCCGCTGCGGGCCAGTGATGGCCAGGTGCGCGGTGTGATAGCCGCCCACGTGACACTGAGCTGGATCAACGAGGTGATCCGCTCCGCCCAAGGTGGGGCTGCTCAATTGAATGGCAGCGAGGTGTTCATTCTGGATGGCCGCGGCGAAATCTTGCATCCCTACAGTGCCATTGGCGCACCATTGGCACCATTTTCGTTGCTGGTGGACGAACAACCGTATGCGGTCACCCAGTGGGGCGGTACCGACCAAAACTACCTGACCAGCGCGCTGCGCGTGCGCAGCCGCACCGAAACCGACCTTGGCTGGCGGGTGGTCTTGCGCCAACCCCTGGCCATTGCGCTCGCCCCGGTCGAAGAGGCGCGCCAACGGATGCTGTTGGGGGCTGCTGCATTGCTGTTGTTGGTGATGGGGCTAGTCTACGTGCTGGCCCGCCGTTTCAGCCACCCGATCGAGGTGCTGGCAGAGGCGGCTCAACGGATCGAGGCGGGTGACGAAGACGTCAACCTGGAAATGAATACGCCTAGCGCCGAACTGCAACGCCTGAGCTGGTCCTTGCGCAGCATGACACGCACCTTGATTGAGCGTCGCCGTCAATTGCAGCAAGCCAATGCCACGCTGGAGCAGAAGATTGCAGAGCGTACCGAGCAGCTGTACCTGAGTGAACAGCACTACCGGTCCATCCTGGAAGATCAGACGGAACTCATCTGCCGCTACAGCCATGACCATCGCCTGACTTATGTGAATCAGGCATTTTGCAGGCTGTTTGGTGTCGACGCGGACGCGGTGCTGAACACTGCATGGGCTCCGATGGTGCTCCCTGAAGATCTGCCGCTGGTGACCGCTGAACTGAGCAAGCTGAAGCCTGATTATCCGGTGGTCACGGTCGAGAACCGCATCCTGGATGGGCAGGGGACGATCCGTTGGGCGCAGTTCAACAACCGGGCCACCTTTGACAGCCAGGGACAGTTGATTGAGGTGTTGACGGTCGGGCGCGACGTCACGCCACAGAAATTGCTGGAGCAGGAGTTGAGCGCCACGGCCGAGCGCCTGCAGGATTTATATGACCATGCGCCATGTGGCTATTGCTCCTTGGATGAACACGGCCGCTTCATTGCACTCAATCAGGTGACCTTGTCCTGGCTGGCCTGCACGGCTGAGGAGGTGCTGCATCGCCTGGGACCGACGGACTTCTTCAATGAAGAGGACCGAAGCAAATTCAATCATCACTATGAGCGCTTCAAGCATGAAGAGCAGAGTCGCGCCATCGAGTGTGACCTGATCAGCGCAACCGGGGTGAGACGCCGGGTCAGCGTTTCGTCCACCGCCCTGCGGGACGACCAGGGACGGTTTTTGATGAGCCGCTCAGTGATGCACGACATCACCGAACTCTATGGTGTCCGCACCCAGATGCGTGCATTGGTCCATGAACAGAAGGCCATGCTCGACAACGACTTGGTGGGCCTGGCCAAATTCAAGGACCGTCGACTGATCTGGAAAAACAAGGCCTTGGAACGCATCTTTGGCTATGGCCCGGACGAGTTGCTGGACCAGCCTGCCCGTTGCCTGTACCTGGACGATGCCTCTTACGAGGAGATAGGGCGCGAGGCCTACCCGCTGATCCGCAGCGGCGCCCATTTCCGCAAACAGGTCCAGTTGGCTCGCAAGAATGGGGACCCCATCTGGATCGACATGAACAGCCTTCAGCTTTCCGAGGCTGACGGGGTGTCCCTGTGGCTGATGCAGGACATCTCGGAAATGAAGCAATACCAGCAGCAGGTCGAACACATCGCCTTTCACGACCCGCTGACCGGGCTGCCGAATCGCCTGCTTTTGTCTGATCGCATGCGGCAGGCCTTTGCGCTCGACGATCGAGTGGGTGGCATGGGGGTGGTCTGCTACCTTGATCTGGATGGCTTCAAGCCGGTGAATGACACCCATGGGCACGGCGCGGGTGATTTTCTGCTCAAGGAGGTGGCACGCCGGCTGCAGTCCGCCGTCAGGGCCAACGACACGGTGGCGCGCCTGGGGGGCGATGAGTTTGTGATGTTGATCACCCCCATCATGAACCTCACGGAATGCGAGCCGATTTTGCGGCGGGCACTGGCCAGTGTGCGTGAACCGATCGAGCTGCCCTCGGGTGAGGTGGTTCAGGTCAGCACCAGCATGGGCGTGGTGCTGTATCCCAAGCATGGCAGGCAGCCCTCGCAACTGCTGGCCCTGGCCGACGCGGCCATGTACGAGGCCAAGAATTCGGGCGGTCAAGGCCTTTACATCTGCCCTTGAACCAGGAGCAACGCCAGCCCTTGAGCAAGGGCGGCCATCATGGCTGACAGCGTATGCCGGTGCACAACAGTACGCGGACAGGTCAGGAAAAAGAACGCCTGATAAGGCGCAATGAAGTTACATTGAGCGCAGATACAAATCGATTTGTACAGGGGGTATGCATGCGCTGGAACGATTGGAAACTGGGTGCTCGACTGACCTTTGCCTTCGGGCTGCTGCTGATGATGGCCTTGTTGATCACGGTGCTTGGAATGACCCGGATCCAGGCACTGCGACAAGCCAATCAAGCCCTTTCCACCGTCGAAATGGAGCGTCAAGCCCTGGTGCAGGAATGGTTCAATGACCTGCAGATGAACTGGTTGCGCACAGAAGCCAGCTTCAAGGCAGACAACCCGGCGTACCTTGACAAGACCCGACGTGACATGGCGTCGGTCGTCAATGCGCAAAGCCAGCGCATTGAGCGCACCCGATCCTTGATGCTGCCTGGCCCCGAACAGGCGTCTTTCGCCCACGCGCTGCAGGCCCGAGAGGCCTACCGCGTGACCCGCGCAGAACTCCAGAAGCAACAAGACGGCGGCCAGAACGTAGCCGACCAGGTTGACCAGCGTCTGCAACCGCTTTTCAAGGCCTATGAGCAGCGGCTGACCCAGCTCAAACAGGCCGTCACCCAACGGGTCGAGGCAGAAACCCAAGACAGCCTGGCCTTGGCTGAGCGCAGCCTTTACTGGCTGGGTGGCAGTGCCTTGGCCGCCGTGCTCGTGGGCTTGTGGCTGGCCTGGCGCATCACCCGTTCGGTCACCCTGCCAGTCGGTCAGGCGGTGCAGGTGGCGCAGGCCATCGCCAAAGGCGATCTGGCCCAGGCCATTGAAAGCAGCGCCAAGGACGAATCGGGCCTTTTGCTGCGCTCGCTGGCTGACATGCAAGCCCATCTGGCCGGGATTGTGCGCGAGGTACGCCACAACGCCGACGGCGTGGCCAACACCAGTGCCGAAATCGCCCAGGGCAACAACGACCTGTCCTCCAGAACCGAACAGCAGGCCTCTGCGCTGCAACAGACCGCGGCGTCGATGGAGCAACTGGGATCCACCGTGAAGCAAAACGCCGAGACGGCCCGCAACGCCAATGAGCGAGCCAGGACCGCCTCTCAAGTGGCCGAGCGGGGGGGCGTGGTGGTCCACGAGGTGGTGCAGACCATGAAGGGCATCAACGAAAGCTCACAAAAAATCAGTGACATCATCGCGGTCATCGACAGCATTGCCTTCCAGACCAACATCCTTGCGCTCAATGCGGCGGTCGAGGCGGCCCGCGCCGGAGAGCAGGGCAGGGGCTTTGCCGTGGTGGCGGGCGAGGTGCGAAGCCTGGCCAGCCGCAGCGCCGAGGCGGCTCGCGAAATCAAGAGCCTGATCAGCGCCAGCGTCGAGCGGGTGGAGCAGGGCAGTGCCCTGGTGGATCGAGCGGGCCATACCATGGACGAAGTGGTCGCCGCCATTCGGGAACTGGCTCGGCTGATGGGTGAAATCAGTTCGGCCAGTACCGAGCAGAGTGCGGGCCTGGGCCAGGTCGGCGAGGCGGTGGCGCAGATGGACCACGCCACCCAACAGAACGCGGCGCTGGTTGAAGAGTCGGCCGCCGCCGCCATCAGCCTGCGCACCCAGGCCGAACGCCTGGTGCAATCGGTCGCGGTCTTCAAGCTGGCCCAAGGGCCTCAAGGCGGGTCCAGGCCCGCCGTTAGCGTGACCACGCCCAGGGCCACCCGTTCACCACTGCCCCCCAACATGCCCTACCAGGGCCCTGAGCGGCGCGCCACAACCCGCCCCGATCCGCGGCCGGATCCAGGCACTGCCGCCGCGCCCCCGACAGGGGACGCAGGCTGGGCCTCATTCTGAGACTGCGAGTGCTGTAGCCCGTGTAAAGTACCCCAAAAATGGGGAACCGGCCTTTGCAAGGCTTGCGCCATTGCGGCAGGCCGTGACAGCTGGCCAGACGGCTCCCCGTGACGACCCCGACCCCGTTCAATTCACCCGTTATTCCCCATGGCGTCCCTGCACTTCGAACAGGAAGAACAGCTTTTCACCGCGTTCTATGTGGCCCAGTCCTCACGGCTCAGCACCATTTGCCTGGGGTTGCAAAAGCAGATTGGCGAGTTGTTGAGTCGAGGCAACGGCATCGCGGGTGTGAAGGTGGAAGGCCGGGTGAAAGACCAGGACGAGTGCCTGCGCAAATTCACCAGCAAATACCGCTATGCGCTGGAAGAAGCCAATCAGCCCTATTCAATAAGCGATCACCTGACTGATCTGATCGGGCTGCGGGTGGTTTGCCTGTATGAAGATGAAATCTGGAAGGTGGCCGAGCTCATCAGGCCTTGCTTCAATGTCATCGAGATCACTGACAAGATCGCCAAGGTTGAAGGCACTGATGACTCCTTTGGCTACAAGGGGTTGCACCTTGACCTGGCCTATCGAGCCGAGGATGTCGGGCTGCAGGCTGGATTTGAGCTGCCTGTCGCGCAGTTCGAACTGCAGGTGCGCACCATCATCCAGGACTCCTGGAGCGTGCTGGACCACCAGATCAAGTACAAGAAATCAATCCCCAGCCCGCTCAAACGCCGCATCAATGTGTTGGCGGCCCTGTTTGAATTGGCAGATCGGGAGTTTCGACAGATCCGCGATGAAACCGAGGCAGGATTGCAGTCGGCCCCCGATGAGTTTGCCTTGCAGGATGCCCCACCCGACGGTCGGATCGCCGCGCGTGATGCTCATGCCTCCAGCGAGCTCAATGCCTTCACCTTCTTGAAGATCGTGAACCATTTCTTCAAGGACTTTGTCTTCGAACCCGCCAAGGTTGATGGATTTGTTGACAGCATCAAATCCTGGTCGGTCACCATCAGCCGCAGTGAATTCAATTCGATGGTGCGCCACCAGATCGGAACCGTGAAGCGCTACAAACAGTACTTTGAAGAGCGCAATGACGGCCTCAAATTCAACCCCTACACCGTGATCCGTCATTGCCTGTACCTGAGCGACAAAGAGACCTTCAAGCCGGCACTGCGGCGCAATGCCAAGGAAGCCTTTGATGTCTGGCTGTCGCAGAACCCGCCACAGAGCAAACCAGGTAGCGAGGCCTGAGCGCCCCCAGCGTTGAGCGCACCCTGCCGGTTCAGTTCAGCGTGCGGGGGGGCCTGAGCGGTGAGCAGGGTCGCCCAGCAGGGCCTCCAATGCGGGCAGCGGAAGAGGGCGGCTGAAGTAGTAACCCTGGAAATAGCGGCAACCACTGCGCTCCAGAAAATCACGTTGCTCAACCGTTTCAACGCCCTCAGCGATCACCTGCAACGCCAGGCTGTCAGCCAGACTCACGATGGTACGCGCCAGGGTGGCGGCGTTTGCATCGACCAGCACGTCCCGCACAAAAGACTGATCGATCTTCAACTGGTCCAGCGGCAGTTGCTTGAGGTAAGCCAGCGATGAGTAACCCGTGCCGAAATCGTCCAACGAGAAACGAACTCCCAGAGCCTGCAGCTGACTCATCTTGTGCACCACATCGGGCAGGTCTTGCACCAACAGGCTCTCGGTCAGTTCCAGCTTCAGTCGCCTCGGGTCGGCGCCCGTTCGCTCCAGGCTTCCTTGCACACGCTGCACAAAGTCCCGCTGGTGAAACTGCTGCGCACTGACGTTGACGGCAATGCTCAACTCACAGCGTGCGGGTAGAGGGCCCCAGGCAGCCAATTGGCAACAGGCCGTTTCCAGCACCCATTCGCCCAGTTCAAGGATGAGCCGGGTTTCCTCGGCCAGACCGATGAAGGCCCCTGGAAAGACCAGGCCACGGTTGGGATGCTGCCAGCGAACCAGGGCCTCCACACCCACGATCTGCCCCTGCAAATCGACCTGGGGCTGGTAGTGCAGCAGCATCTGGTGTTCACGCAAGCCCTGGCGCAACTCGGCCTCCAGGCGGGCCCGTTCACTGACCTGGGCCTGCATCTGCGGATCAAAAAAGCGCAGGGTATTGCGTCCGGCGGCTTTGGCTTCGTACATGGCCAGATCACCCCGTTTCAGCAGTTCATCGCTGGAGAACTGGTGTCCGCTGAACATGGCCGCCCCGATGCTGGGGCTGCTGTGGTGACTGTGGCCTCCAAGCATGTACGGGCGGCCCAGCTCACGGCGAATCTCTTCTCCCACCTGCTCGGCCAGACTGGCCGCGTCCAGGGCGTTGGCAGGCAGGCCTTCCAGAATGACCACGAATTCGTCCCCACCGATGCGCGACACCGTGTCGCCTTCGCGCACACAGGTGCGCAGCCGCTGCGCCACCTGTTGCAGCAACATGTCCCCTACGTCGTGCCCACGGGTGTCGTTGAGGGTTTTGAAATTGTCCAGGTCGATGAACAACAGGGCGCATGACTGGCCGCTCCTGGAGCTGGCAGCCATGGCATGGTGCAGGCGATCCAGCAGCAGGCGTCGATTCGGCAACTGAGTCAACGGATCGTAGAAGGCAAGTGTCTTGATTTCCTCTTCAGCCTGCTTGCGCACCGTGATGTCAGTCAGGGTGCCCACGTAGTTCATCACCTGGTCATCGCGCCCCTTGACCGCCGTGATCGTCAGCCACTCGGGATAGATGCTGTTGTTCTTGCGGCGGTTCCAGATCTCGCCCTCCCAGTAGCCATGCTTTTTGAGCTTGCGCCACAAGTCAATGTAGAACGCCGCATCGTGGCGGCCAGACTTGAGCATGTGGCTGGTCTGCCCCACCACCTCATCGGCGCCGTAGCCAGTGATGGCGCAAAACGCCTTGTTGACCCGCAGGATCGTGCCCTGGGCGTCGGTGACCAGCATGCCCTCTTGGGATTCAAACACCGTGGCATCGATGCGCAGTTGTTGCTCAAGCCGCTTCAGTTCGGTGATGTCACGGATCAGCAGGCTGGTCATTTCGCTGCCATCACTGCTGCGAAAGACCGACGATGACAATTCGGCCGGAAACCGGCGACCATCGTTGGCAATCATGGTCAACTCCCCCCGGAACCAGCCTTCCTTGGCACGTTGGGCCAAGGCCGCAGGCAGCCGAGGGTCACTGGCGTCCACCAAGCCCTCCCGACCCAAATGCCTGAAATCCTCTTCGTTGTAGCCAAACATGCGCTGGGCTTCGAGGTTCGCGGACACGATGGTGCCGTTGGGTCTCGTCAGCAAGGCCGCATCCAGGTTGTGATTGAAGATCAACCTGAACAAAGCCTCACTCTCCACCAACGCCGATTCAACCTGTTTCCGCTTGGTGATGTCCGTGATGAAGCCATGCCAGGTGACCGTGCCATCCAAGCCTCGCTCAGGCTTGGCGTTGCCAAGCAACCAACGTTCAGTGCCATCGGCGTAACGCACGCGATATTCGTGCTGCCACAGCGTGAGTTCGTCTGCAGACCGCATGAATGAACTGCGAATCGACTCGACATCATCAGGGTGAAACACCTCGAAGACAGCGTTCGCGTCGTGACGAACGGCCTTCGGATCCTGGCGGTAGATGTCCCGGATGGCATCACTCGCGTAGGGAAAACTGAAGGCCCCGTCGGGGGTCATCTGAAACTCAAACACCATGCCAGGCAAGCGACTCGCGATCTTGAGCAGACGGTTGAGCGCGGCCTCGTGCGCCAACTCCAGGGCCTTGCCCCGCTGGATCATGCGCAGCAAGAAGTAGGCAAACAGAATGGACAGCGTCAGGAAACTCAGCACAACAGCTGCTGCCTTGAACAACTCTCGATGCCATGATGCAAGGTAATCCTGGGTGGCGAGCCCGGCAATGACGATCATCGGTGCCTTGGCCAAGCGATGGAAAGTGATGGTGCGCTGAACGCCATCGCCCCCTCCCGAGTTGAGGATGGTGTCCGCCTGAACGCCAGAAGCCACGCCCGATCGCAACTCCGGCGAGACCTGTTGATTGCCGATCTGTCCTGCGGGGTCTTCCGCAATGGCTGGTGCGCGCGCGATCAAGCCCAGATCTTGATCGCGCAGGATCACGCTGCCATGCGGCCCCATCTGGAAACGGGACAACAGATGCCTGAAATGCTCCACACTGATGATGCCGTAGGCCAGGCCGGCGAAGCGGCCCGCCGGGTCTTTGAAGGCCCGGGCAAACACAATCATCGGGATCTTGATGATCTTGCCTGCCAAGGGCTTGGACACATAAAGGCCCATGTCAGGCTGTTGACTCAAAACCTTGAAGTAATCGCGATCCGCCGCGCTGACCTTCTCATGCTTGTTGACCTGGTTGCCAACCACCACGAAGCCGTCCCGGTCTGTGATGCGAAAGTACTCAACTTCGGGCATGCGCTGCTCGTAGCGGGTCATGCTGGCTCGCAGCGCGTCTTCATCCAGACTGCCCCGTTGTAGTTGGGCTTGCGCATCATCCACAAAACCGCGCAGCACCAGATCGATCTTGTCGATGCTGTCCGACACACTCTGATCGATCGCGTTGGCCACGTTCTGCGTCTGGACGGCCACCCGAATTTGCGTCTGTTGCCAAGTCTGCTGCAAGGCGTAGCCTGACACGAGCACCACCAACACATTGCTGAGCGCAAGTCCTGTGATCAACAGGAGTCGGAGTCGTTTGAAAGGTGTCATTTATGGCATTTACGAGATCTGCCGTACTTGCAATTTGGCAAAACCTGAATATAGCCCCATCAAATGCCCCCTCAACCTCAGGTATGCCAACGATTGGGGAAATCCTGAATCAACTGGAATGCCCAAATTTGACGCAATTGGCGAACGACCGTGCGCTGAATGGTCGATCGGTGATAGCTAACGGTGCGTTGAGAAGCCCGCCATCTACCGATGCACATTACACATAAGCGTCAAATTGATATCTTCGACACGCACCCGGAAAGTCTTCAAAACCGTTCAAGGTAAAGGGGGCCAAACCCCATGCCCACAGAGGGAGGAGGGTATAAAAATATAAATAGAATACGATTCGTATATAAATCATATAGGGTGCCTCCATGGGCCTGGTCAAGATCTCAGAGACGCTTCATGAGGAGTTGCGCATTGCCAGCGACGCCCTCAGTCGTTCCATCAACGCCCAGGCCGAGCATTGGATCCGCATCGGCATGCTGTCCGAACTCCACCCTGACCTTCGCTACGGCGACATCTGTCAAGCATTGCTTCGCGCCGCCCAGACCGGTGAGCAGGGGCTGACCTGGCTGATGCGCCCTGAAGCACTCCCCCCCAGAACCCCCAGCACGGTGGCACCATGAATCGCAAAGTCCCTCTCCGCACAGCCTCCGAATTGGCTCAGGCCCGCATCGCGGCCGCGCTGGCAGCCGATCTGCTGCACGTGATCACGCCCCACGTGCAAGCCGGTGTCAGCACCGAAACCCTGGACCGCCTCTGCCATGACCACATCGTGAATGTGCAAAACGCCGTGCCCGCCAATGTGGGGTACCACGGTTTTCCCAAAACGATCTGCGCCTCAATCAACCACGTGGTGTGCCATGGCATCCCATCAGAGCAGCAGGTGCTCAAAGACGGCGACATCGTCAACATCGACGTCGCCGTGATCAAGGATGGCTGGTTTGGCGACTGCAGCCGCATGTATTGCGTGGGCAAGCCCAGCCCTTTGGCGCGCCGGCTGGTCGACACCACTTATGAGGCCATGCGAGCCGGCATCCTTCAGGTGCGCCCCGGGGCCACGCTGGGCGACGTGGGCCATGCCATCCAGACCGTGGCCCACCGAGAACGTTTCAGTGTGGTGCGCGAGTACTGCGGGCACGGTATCGGGCAGGTCTACCACGACGAGCCCCAGGTGCTGCACTACGGCCAACGCGGTCAAGGTCTGCGCCTGGAGCCCGGCATGATTTTCACCATCGAGCCCATGTTGAATGCTGGCAAACGCGAAACCCGCGAGTTGGCCGATGGCTGGACCGTCATCACCCGCGACCGCTCCCTGTCTGCTCAGTGGGAGCACATGGTCGCGGTGACCGAAACCGGGTTCGAAGTGCTGACCCCCTGGCCCGAAGGCACGGGCGCCTATCCGGGCTTCGACTGAATGGCGCGTTGCTGCTCGCAAACGAGCCTGAGCCAACATTTGCGCCCCCAGGCGGGACAGACCTAGGCATCAGGCCTGGTTGGCACGCAGCTTGACTGCGTTCTGAAGACAAGCGCAGCGCGTTTGTCTTCACGAGCTCCGTCCCGCCGGTAAAGATCTGTACCTGCCGGGACGGACCCCGACCCAAGAGTGACGCTCAGTGGCTTGGGTAGCCCAGGTCGACGCGGCGGTTCTCGGCCCAGGCCGCTTCGGTGTGGCCTTCGGCACGGGGCTTTTCCTTGCCCCAGCTCACAGCTTCCAGCTGGCTGTCTTTCACACCGTACACACGCAAGGCACGGACAGTGGCATCGGCACGCTTTTGGCCCAGCGCCAGGTTGTATTCAGCGCTGCCGCGTTCGTCGGCATTGCCTTCGACGCGAATCTGCACGCTGGCATGTTGAGCCAGATACTTGCCATGGCGTTCAACCACGGGCTGGTACTTGGTGGCGACACTGAAATCGTCATAGCCAAAGTACACGCTGCGGTCTTTGGACAAGGGGTTGTTCGGGTCCAGGTAATCAGGCACCACCACCTGGGCCACCGCAGACTGGGCTTGGGCCGCCGGGGCTGCCGGAGCAGGGGCCTGGGTCGCCACAGGGGACGACTCGGGAGCAGTCGCCTTGGGCGCACTGCTGCAGGCAGATAACAGGACCACCACCGCGCTCAGCGCAGCGAGGGAGGAAATAGATTTCATGGCATGACTCCGTCAAAAGCTTGGATCCGGATAGCAGCGACAGATCCAACTCAAAATCATAACATTTGCACAAATACATTTACATCTCAACACGATGTAAAGTTGCCTTGATCCTCAAGCAAAACGACCTGAGACCGGCACCCTCTGAATTCGCCGCTACGAAATCAGCGTTTGCACGAACTAGAGATTAGAGATGGGCCAATGGCGTCTGTTCGGCCGTCTCGTCGGCATGCAGAACCGCAATCAGGGCCCGCAGATCCTGTTCAAGGCGGTCCACCGTCTCGGCTGGCAATTGAGCCAAGGCCGTGGGCAACACCCCTTCAAAAGGGCCTGACACCCGGCCCAGCACTTCAAGGCCTGCCGGAAGAATGGACAGTTCGATGCTGCGCCGATCCGTCAGGCCTTTCACGGCCTGGATCAGTGATCGCTTGAGCATCGCACGAACCAGATTGCTGGCGGTGGATTGATGGATGTCCATGGCAGCCGCCAGGCCTGATACCCCGATGCCCGGGCGATCACGTACCACGCTCAACGCCCAGATCTGGGCGCCACCCAAACCGGCCTGGTTCTCGACCTGTTGAAAGTGGCTGCGCACCGCGTTGAAGACCACCCGAAAGCGGCGCAAGACCAGCGTGGTCTTCTCCAGGTCGACGGGCTGTGGCGTGAGGTTTGGCGCAGTGGCGGATTGCTCGGTCTTGGGCATCCGGCGATGATACCGGCGCAGCCTGCTGACCAGGGGGAGGGCGGCCGTCAGCCGAAGCTGAACGCCGACAAAGTGGTTTCCATCACCCGATCGGAGAACACACGTCGTCCCAGATCCTGCCCGGCCGCGCCAGCCACCACCATCAAGGGCAACAAATGCTCCTCGGCCCGTGGCGGATGGCACAGGCGAGCCGCCGGGGCCTGGGCCCAACCGGCCAGGGCCTGATGGCGCTGAGCGGGTGCCGCCTCGACGGCCTGTCCCAACCAGGCGTCAAACGTGTCCGACACCGGGCCAAAGCGCGGGTCGCCATAGCCCCGCATGTTGTGAAAACTCATGCCGCTGCCCACAATCAAGACACCCTCATCCCGCAGCGGGGCCAGCGCCTGACCGGCACGCAGGTGGGCCTCGGGATTCAGATCGCTGGTCAGTGACAGTTGCACCACCGGGATGCTGGCCTGCGGAAACATCAGCATCAGCGGAATGAACATGCCATGATCAAAGCCGCGGCCGGGGTGGCCCTGAGCCGGCACCCCCGCTTGGCCGAGCAACTCGGTCACCCGGTCGGCCAAGGCGGGGTCGCCCGGTGCCGGGTATGTCAACTCGTAAGTGTGTGGAGGGAAGCCGTAGTAGTCATAAATCAACTCGGGCTGAGCCGCCGAAGTCACACCGAACTGCGGCTCCAGCCAATGGGCGGACACCAACAGGATGGCCTTTGGCGCCGCTGGCAACGTGGCCGACTGCCCCTTCAGGAAGGCTGCCATCTTGTCCCAGGCATCGGGTGGGTTCCAGTCCATGAAGAAGCAAGGGCCACCACCATGCGGAATGAACCACGTGGGCATGCGTGTCGCAGCATTTGCGTTGGAAACAGGGTTTTCATCAGACATCAGGTTCTCCAGAAATCAAGGGGTGACGTTGCCAGCCAAGGCCTTGCGCACGGCCGGCATGACTTCGGTGGCCAGCAGTTCAATCGACCGGGCCACTTTGGCAAAAGGCAGGCCGCCAATGTCGATCTGGGCCAGAAAGCGCTGGTGCCCGAACAACTCATGCTCATACAGGATCTTGTCCACGATCTGCTGCGGGCTGCCGACAAACAAGGAGCCATGCGGGCTGGCCAGTTGTTCATAGGCTGAGCGTGACACCTGCCAGCCATGATCGCGTTGGGGCAGGTTGTGCCGCATGTAGTGGCTGTAATGCCCATAAAACTCGTCGCGGGCCTGCTGGGCATCACGCTGCACATGCAGGTGCCCCGACACAGCCACCTTCAAGTCGCCCAGGGCATGACCGGCCCGCAGTCCGGTCTCCCGGTACAGGTCGATGAAGGGCTTGAACTGCGCCGGTTGCCCGCCGATGTTGGCCAGGTTCAAGGGCAGACCCGCCTGGCCAGCCCGCACAGCGCTGGCGGGAGTCCCGCCCGCGGCCACCCACACCGGCAGCAGAGGCTGCAGAGGGCGCGGCGCCACTTCGGCATCGTGCAGGGCCGGGCGATGCCGCCCGCGCCAACTCACCCGGGCCTGGCGCCGCAATTGCAACAACAACGCCAGTTTTTCTTCATACAAGGTGTCGTAGTCGCTCAGCTCGCAACCGAACAGGGGAAACGACTCTACAAAGGCCCCCCGCCCCGCCATCAACTCCGCGCGCCCACCCGACAACAAGTCCAGCGTGGCAAATTCCTCGAACACCCGCACCGGGTCAGCCGAACTGAGGATGGTGACCGCGCTGGTCAGCCGGATCTGTCGTGTCACACTCGCCACGGCACCCAACACCACCGCGTGGGCCGAGATGGCGTAGTCGCTGCGGTGGTGCTCGCCCACCCCGAACACCTGCAGCCCAGCCTCATCGGCCAGGCGGGCGGCGGCCAGCACTTCGTCAAGTCGTTGTTTTGCAGCCAGTTGCCCCTGAGATCCCGAGAGCCCGCCCGGCAGATCACCAAAGGTGTAAATGCCAATTTCCAAACCCATACCTCCGTTTGTTGGCCGGCCCGCTTGGCTTGGGCACGATGGGGCACTTTACTGGCTTGAAATCACGCGATAAACCCAGATCTGCGGTTTTGACTGTCTTCAAAATTGGAACAATTCCGCGGTCACGCGCGCAGTGGGTCGAGTGGGCCAAGACAACCAACCTCATGGTGCCTGGAAGGCGTCCCAAGCACGTAGGGTGCGTGGCCTGAGCTTGCACGGAATCATCAGGCCAACAGGCAACACCGTGAGGGCATCATGCGCTGCGCCTTCATGTGGTCGAAGGCGCAATTCGCTAGACTCCCATCCCGATGCAAGTGTCCTCGCCTCAAACACCCCACCGATTCAGGACTCCATTGGGCAAAGTCCTGACCACACTCACGCTGTTGCTTGGCGCCGCGTCAGCGCCATGGCACGCCGCCCAGGCCGAGGACAGGGCATGGCCCATCGCCCCCATGGCGCAATGGCTCGGCCTGAGCGAAGCCGCCTTGCCCACCGCAGTCCCCGAGATCCAGCGCCTGCGCCACCCACAGACCGGGCCCCGGGGTCTGAAAGCCTGGTGGGCCTTGCCCAGCGTCACCCTGGACCAGGGCCGATTGGAGACCTTGTTCTTTGCGCGCAACCAAGCCGTGGTGCACATCGAAGAGCGTTGGCGCGCGGATCCGGCCCGCTGCCAGGCGGCCAGCCAATATCAAACCCTGGTGGCCAGAATCAACCAGCGCCTGGGCCACGCCGGTGCAGCCAATGGCGATGCACAGACAGCTCAGGCCTCCACGGCCTGGGCTGCCGGCGCCTATGACGTGCGGCTGTATCTGAATCAGATGCCCGGCACCTGCCAGTTGCTTCTGGTGCACGAAGTGCACGCAGATCGCGATTCGACCGAACTCTGACCCATCGCCCCCCCGCGGCCAGCACTGATGCAACTCAGCGGCTCAGGTGCTGAGCGATGCCGGGGCTCAGCGTGGCCATGAACGCTTCGACCGCGTGGGTGTACTCGTTGTCCTGGCCCAATGTGGCATTGATGTCGCCATGGCTCAGGTCTTGGCCCAGCCATTGGGCGCGAACACCCAACTGCAAGGCTCGCGCCACAAACGCCTGGGCCTGCGCACAGGCGTCTTCACGCCGCGTCGAGCAGACCGCCAACACCGGGGCGGCCCCTGGGTGCAATTGATGCACGGGCGACATGGCCCGCCAATAGCCTGGGTCCGCGCCGAACGGCCGGTCGTACAGCCGCAGGTGAGGATGTGTCATGACGCGCTCCACATCCATGGCGGCACTGTCGAGAGCCACCGTCCCCAGCACGGGTGGCCCGCCCAGACCGGGGCGGGTGGGCCTCGCGCTCGCCAGCAAGGCCACCAGGTGGGCGCCTGCCGAGTGCCCCATGAGCACGAACTGCCCTGGATCGCCGCCCCAATCACCCGCCTGCGCCTGGGCATGCGCCAGCGCCAATGCCACGTCGTGCAACTGACCATCGGGCGGCACATCGGGCAGCATCCGATAATTGACCGACACCAGCACAAAGCCCCGAGCCCCCCAGCGCGCCACCTTGGCGTCAACCACACGGCTCATGGCTTTGTCGCCCACCGCCCAGGCACCGCCATGCACCATGAAAATGACCGGCGCCCCCGGGGTACGGGCTCCGCCACTGGGCAAATAGACGTCATACACCTGAGCCGGATCGGGTCCATACGACACGTTGGCCAGACGGGGGCTTTGGTTTGAAACAGCACTTGGCGCCTGGGCCTGGCCGGCGGCCATGCGCCGCTCACGAAGCCGGTCCAGCAGCGGGCCAGCCGAAGCCCCTTCAGCCAACGCATACCCCAATGCACCAACCAACGCCGTCGTCATCAACCGTCTCCGTCGGGCCATCGAAAGACGCATCGCTGGGGGCAAAGTACGGTCATCCATCTGTTCACTCCGTCGGGCCACATTCGGGCCTGCGGGTATTCTAGGCAACCCGTTCCACCCACCCACACCCTAAAGCGATGCTTGCTCCAGACGCTCGATTGCACAGCCCCGCCGCGGATCGCAATGCCGCCCCCATCCTGACCCAGTTGCAGGCCTCATTGCCAGCCCAGGGTCTGATGCTGGAAATCGCCAGCGGCACCGGGCAACACGCCGCGGCCTTCAGCACGGGCTTGCCAGGCTGGGAGTGGCAACCCACCGATTTCGAGGCCCGGTCCCTCGACTCCATCCGAGCCTGGTGCGAAGGCCTGGACAGAGTTCGCCCCCCCGTGCAACTGGATGTGCTGAGCAAGCCCTGGCCAAAAACCTTGCCCGACAGCGTGGACGCCGTTTTCTGCGCCAACATGATCCACATCGCCCCGTGGGCCTGCACCGCCGCATTGATGCAAGGGGCCGCGCGCCATCTTGCGGGGCAGGGGGTTTTGATCACCTACGGCCCCTACCTGGAAGAGAACACACCCACCGCCCCGGCCAACCTGGCCTTTGATAGCGACCTGCGCAGTCGAAACCCGGCCTGGGGCTTGCGTCAACTCAAAGATGTGGCCTCGGCGGCGGAGGAGGCCGGCCTGCGCCTGCGTGAACGCATTGCCCTGCCCGCCAACAACCTGCTGCTGGTCTGGGCACGGGCCTGAGGCGCGCGCCGCGACCGGCTCATGGGCCGGGCACCAGCCGCTTGATCTTCAGCAAGGTATCGGCCAAAGCCTTGGCCATCGGCGCCTTGCGCTCGGTGAACAGGTGGGACAAGGCCTCGTAGTACCAGACAGCGCCATCGAGCTTGGCATTGAAACGGTCAAACACCGACGGACCGATGGTGACCAAATCGTCCAGGATGGCTCGGGCATTGTTCAGCTTGTCACAACCGGACACCAGCAAGGCATCGTCGCTGGCGTTCTTGAGGTGTAGCAGATAAGCGCGTTTGCGCTCGGTCCAAGGCGCCTTGTGACCCTGAGCATCGGGTACGCCGTCGGTACACGCCTGCACCATGGCCAGCACCCGCGGACCAAAACGCTCGCCGATCTGAGCCGCATATTGCTGCCCGCCATCCTCCAGCGCGTCGTGCAGCAACGCAGCAATTTGCTGATCCTCATCCCCCCCGTACTGAGCCACCAAGCCCGCCACGGCCACCGGGTGAGTGATGTACGGGATCGCAGTGCCTTTGCGCAACTGGCCTTCGTGGGCCGTGGCGGCAAGGGTGATGGCTTGTGTGAATCGCGGGGTCATGGGCACAGTTTACGGGCTGACAGAAGCAGGCAGGGTTTTTTGATCACGCAGGCCAGTGGTTCATGCGACTTCGTCCACTCAATATCGATCGCCAAAGCGCTGATCTTGCATTATTCTCAAACAAGTTGCGCGCGCACTCTTCAGTTCAGCCATTTATTCTTGATGTCCGTCAATAATTCGCCTTTCATGGATTCAGGTTTTCCACTTGAAGGTCGGGATAAGGGCTCAGGCTTTCCCTATGCCATCCTGGATTCAATCGAGCAAGAGATTGCCGTCATTCAAAAAAACGGGCAGATTGTTTATGTGAATGAGGCCTGGATTCGATTCGGCGCCAAAAATGGACTTCCCCAGGAAGACTGGCTTAAGGCCAACTACCTGGACATCTGCGCCAAGGCCGCCTTGAGCCATGAAACCGATGCCCAACGGATCCAGCGTGGACTGGTCGCTGTCATTGACGGCCATCAGCCCGGCTTTTCGCATGAGTACCCATGCCACAGCGCCGACGAAAAACGCTGGTTTTTGATGAATGTGGTTGGCTTGACGGGGTGCTCAGGCGAGCTCTTTGTCATCATCCACAGCAATATCACCCAACGCAAGCTGGCAGAACAACAAGTTGAGAAATTGTCGTTGCTCGACCCACTCACGGGCCTGGCCAATCGACGGCACTTGATGCAGTTTCTGCCCTCGGAATGGCAACGCAACCGCCGCGAACAAACGCCCATCAGTCTGATATTGCTGGATATCGATGATTTCAAAAAGGTCAATGATCAACATGGCCACGTCGCCGGTGATGAATGCCTGAAACAAATCGCCGGACTGGTCGCACGCAGTGCTCGCCGGCCAGGCGACCTGGCCGTGCGCTGGGGAGGCGAAGAATTCATCCTGGTCCTGGGCAACACCGTCGCCGATACCGCGTTGACCCTGGCGCACGAGCTGTTGGTTGCGGCCCGCCACACCGAGTCACCCCACCATGTCCGATGCACCATCAGCCTGGGTGTCAGTACCGCGACGCCGCTTGACGACGATTGCGAAAGCCTGATTCAGCAGGCCGATGCGGCACTCTATCAAGCCAAGACAGCCGGGAAGAATCAGGTGTTGCGCTATGCGCCTGCGGCCTGTTGATGGCGATACTGAAAACCCGTTTCTTGTGCGATCTCAGCAACATTTGACCCAGACCATCGCCGGCGAGGCCTCCGTGACATATAAACAAATTGTAAAATCATATTTTTCATCTATATCATCCTGCAATCATCCCAAAGTGGGCCACTCAGGCCAAGGAGACAGTCATGCAAATCAATAACATCAGTGTCAAGACGCGTCTGTGGGTCACGTTCTCGGTCCTCATCGTGCTGATGATGGTGCTGTCAGGCTGGTCACAATACCGATCCAATGCAAGCCTGAACGCAGCCCTCGAAGAGGTCGTCAGCACCGATGTCAAGGTGGTAGCCGCCACACGCTGGAACGACGGTACCTCGGCCGCCCTGGCCATCACGGTGGCGGCCGTGCTGTCCACGGACGAGCAAAGCTCGCAACGTCTCACCAATGACGGCAAGACCCTGGTCGAACGCAACACCAAGATGCTCAAGACCATGGCGGACCTCATCACCCGATCCGACGAGAAGACGGCACTCGACAACCTGAGCAACGAGCGCAAGCCCGTGCTGGCGGCCCTGGGCAAGGCCAACGAACTCAAGAAAGCAGGCGACCTGGCAGGCGCCCGGGATGCCGCTGAAAAAGAACTGGTGCCCCTGACCACGGCCTATCTGCAACACCAACGTGAGTTCGTGCAGATGCTGGAGAAAAACCGCGATGCCACCGTCCAGGACGCCCAGGACGCTCGCCGTCAAAATGCCATCACCAACACGGTCACCGGCCTGATCGTTGCTTTCGGTGTGCTGGTCATTGCCGCACAACTGGTTCGCTCGATCGCGCAGCCGCTGGCTCAAGCCGTGGACCTGGCCCAGAGCATTGCCAAGGGCGACCTCACCCACGACACCCGCACCGAACGCCAGGACGAATTCGGCGTGCTGCTCAATGCGATGTCGGGCATGTCCACCCAGTTGCGCTCGGTGGTGGGCGAGGTACGCACCGGCGTCGACGCGCTGACCGTCGCCTCGGTGGAGATTGCCAAACGGCAACCAGGACCTGTCTTCACGCACCGAGCAGACCGCCAGCAACCTGCAACAAACGGCAGCCAGCATGGAGCAGCTGACCAGCACCGTGAACCAGTCGGCCGACACGGCCCGCCAGGCCAACCAGTTGGCTGGCACGGCAGCCCACGCGGCCTCCCGGGGTGGCGAGGTGGTTGCCCAGGTGGTGAGCAGCATGCAGCAGATCACCGACAGCTCACGCAAGATCAGCGACATCATCGGTGTGATCGATGGCATTGCCTTCCAAACCAACATCCTGGCTTTGAATGCAGCGGTGGAAGCCGCACGCGCCGGGGAACAAGGCCGCGGCTTTGCCGTGGTGGCAGGTGAGGTGCGCAGCCTCGCCGGCCGCAGCGCCGAAGCCGCCAAAGAAATCAAGACGCTGATCAACGCCTCGGTCGAAAACGTCGAGTCCGGCTCACAGCAGGTTGCCGACGCCGGCTCTGCCATGGCCGAGATCGTCAGCAGCGTGCGCCGTGTCACTGATCTGATCGGCGAAATCACGGCGTCGTCCGACGAGCAGCGCTCGGGCATCTCGCAAGTGAACGCGGCCGTCGGCCAACTCGACCAGATGACCCAGCAAAACGCCGCTCTGGTGGAAGAAAGTGCAGCCGCAGCGGCCTCATTGCGCGATCAGGCCCAGCGCCTGACCGAGGTGGTGGCCGTGTTCAATCTGGGCCAGGGCCATGCCCCAGCCGCCCGTCCAATGGCCCAGGCACCCCGCGCCGCTGCCGCGCCAGCTTCTGCGGCGTTGCGCAGTGCACCGCGCCCCAGCATCGGCGCCAGCAAATCACCAGCCCCCGCCAGCCCGCGCGCCGCTTTGCCCTCGGCCACCGCCAGTGCGGCCCCCAAAGCCGGCAGTGAGGACGACTGGACCTCGTTCTGAGCGAGTGGCCAGGCGCTCGGCGTCCAAGGCCCTCCTGTCCATCAGGGCTGACTAGAATCCGGGCGATGAGCTTCGCCCCCAGCCCCTCCAAGCGCCCCCGCCGTGGCAGTGGCGCCGTCACCTTGCACGAGGTGGCCCTGCGGGCCGGCGTGGCGCCCATCACTGCATCGCGCGCCCTCAATTCGCCCGACAAAGTGTCGCCCGACGTGCGCGTGCGGGTCAGTGAAGCGGTTCAGGCCCTGGGCTATGTGCCCAATCGCCTCGCTGGCGGCCTCGCCTCCACCCGCAGTCGCCTGGTGGCCGCACTGGTGCCCACCATGGCCGGGCCCGTGTTTCTGCAAACCATCCAGTCACTGACCCTGGCATTGGCCGAACAGGGTTACCAACTGATGCTCGGGCAAACCGGCTATGCCGATCCCAGCACAGGCGAAGACCGGATGCTCGAAGCCCTGATTGGACGCCGCCCGGACGGCATGGTGCTGACCGGCACGCTGCACTCGCCCCAGGCGCGGCAGCGCCTGCAGGCCGCCGGCATCCCGGTGGTGGAGACCTGGGACCTGAGCGACCACCCCATCGACATGTTGGTGGGCTTCTCGCACGAGGGGGTAGGGCGGTCGGTGGCCGGGTTCTTTCATGCCAAGGGCTTCCGGCGTTGGGCCATGGTGGCAGGCGATGACCCCCGTTCACAACGGCGCCAAGAAGCCTTTGTTCAAACCGCCAGGGCCTGTGGCCAACCCTCCGTTGCGGTGGTGACGGTGGCCGCGCCCACCACCCTCAAAAGCGGTCGACTGGCCTTGCGCCAACTGCTTCAGGATCAGCCGTCCGTGGATGCCGTGTTCTGCAGTTCCGATCTGCTGGCCCTGGGCGTCCTGACCGAAGCCCAGGCCCAAAGCCGGGCCGTGCCAGCGCAACTGGCTGTGATGGGCTTTGGCGACCTGGATTTCGCGGCCGATGTCGAGCCCGCGCTCAGCACCGTACAGATCGACGGTGCCGCCATGGGGCGTCAGGCCGCCCGCTTCATCATCGAGCGGGCCGAAGGCCGCGATGTCGCCCACACGGTGGTCGACATTGGCTTCAACATCATTGAACGAGGCAGCACCTGAGGGCAACGCCTTCACCTGTCTGCCCCTTGTCAAGCGCAAATGGTAGCGTTATCATTCATTCAAATGGTAGCGCTACCAACGCTCTATCAAAACCTTTATCAGGCAAATTGATGCCCTTTTTGCCTTTTGCACAGGCTCCGACATGACCCTTCACTCCACCCCCACCATCACCGAACTCCGCGTCATCCCCGTGGCAGGGCGCGACAGCATGCTGTTGAATCTGAGCGGCGCGCACGGCCCATTCTTCACCCGCAACCTGCTGATCTTGACCGACAGCGCCGGCCGCACCGGCGTGGGCGAGGTACCTGGGGGCGAAAAAATCCGCCAAACCCTGGAAGACGCCCGCGAACTGGTCGTGGGCCAGGCGTTGGGCTCACAGCAACGCGTGCTGCAGGAGGTCCAGCAGCGCTTCGCCGACCGAGACAGCGGGGGCCGCGGCCTGCAGACCTTCGACCTGCGCACCACCATCCATGCCGTCACCGCCATCGAATCGGCGTTGCTGGACCTGCTGGGCCAACACCTGGGTGTGCCGGTGGCGGCCCTGCTGGGTGAAGGCCAACAACGCCAGGAAGTCGAGATGCTGGGCTATCTGTTCTATGTGGGTGACCGCCGCCAGACCGATCTGCCCTACCAGAGCGAGCCAGGCGCACCCGATGCCTGGTCGCGCCTGCGTCACGAAAAAGCCCTGAACCCTGAAGCCATCGTTCGACTGGCTGAGGCCGCACGCGAGCGCTACGGCTTCAATGACTTCAAGCTCAAGGGTGGCGTGCTGCGGGCCGATGAAGAGGTGGAGGCCGTGCGCGCCCTGCACGAACGCTTCCCCGAAGCACGGGTCACCCTGGACCCGAACGGGGGCTGGCTGCTGAAAGATGCGATCCGCCTCATGCGCGACATGCGGGGGGTCGTGGCCTACGCCGAAGACCCCTGCGGTGCTGAGGAAGGTTTCTCGGGCCGCGAGGTGATGGCCGAGTTCCGCCGCGCCACTGGCCTGCCGACCGCCACCAACATGATCGCCACCGATTGGCGCCAACTGAGCCACGCCCTGGCCCTTCAATCAGTCGACATCCCGCTGGCCGACCCCCACTTCTGGACCATGGCGGGCAGCGTGCGGGTGGCCCAGACCTGCCGCGACTGGGGCTTGACCTGGGGTTCACACTCCAACAACCACTTCGATGTGTCGCTGGCCATGTTCACCCACGTGGGTGCCGCCGCCCCCGGCAAGGTCACCGCCATCGACACCCATTGGATCTGGCAGGACGGCCAACGCCTTACCCGCGACCCCTTGCAGATCGTGGACGGCAAGGTGCAGGTCCCACAAAAGCCGGGCCTGGGCGTCGAGCTGGACATGGCCGAGGTCGAGAAGGCCCATCAGCTGTATCTGCAGCACGGCCTGGGCTCACGCGATGACGCCGTGGCCATGCAGTACCTGATCCCGGGCTGGCAATTCAACCCCAAGCGTCCGGCACTGGACCGCTGAGGCAACAAGGCGGCAAACCCCATGCCACATGGCAAGGGGCAGTCGTGCTAGATTGCAACGGGCTGTTGCAGACCCACCCACTTCTGGTGGATCCAACGGCCCTACCCCACAGGAGACCCACCATGCGTACTCGCCATCTGCTGAAAAGCGCCGCCTTGACCGTCGGACTGACCCTGGCCCTCGGAGGGTGCAGCGCACTCTCCATGGGCAACAGCAACACCGTGGTATTGGTGGGCAACCTCAGCGGCGCCAGCGAGGTGCCCCCGGTCAACACCGCAGGCTCCGGCACCGTAGAGGCCCGCTTTGACAAAACCACCCAGGTGCTGAGCTGGAAGGTCAGCTTCACGGGTCTCAGTGGACCCGCCACAGCGGCTCACTTCCATGGACCGGCCGCCCCCGGCAGCAATGCAGGCGTGGTCATCCCCTTCAGCGGCAGCACCAGCCCCATCGAAGGCAGCGCCACCCTGACCCCAGCGCAAGCCGCCGACCTGCTGGCAGGCAAGTGGTATGCCAACGTTCACACTGCGGCCAACAAGGGGGGCGAGGTGCGCGCCCAGATCAGCGTTCGCTGAAGCAACGCGCAGGCTGAAGTCGGCGGTGGCAGGGTCGGGCCTGCGTATGATGGTCACTCGTCCTGACCCGGAACCTTGCCATGCTCGACTCGCTGCCCAGTTTCTTCATCCAATGGGCCATCACTTCGCTCTCGCTCTGGGTGGCCAGCCATGTGTTCAAAGGCCTGCGCTTTGCCGACACCGGTTCGCTGGTCGTGGCTGCGCTGCTGCTGGGCTTTGCCAATGCCGTGGTGCGGCCAATGCTGTTCGTGCTCACCCTGCCGCTCACGGTGCTCACTCTGGGCATCTTTGTGCTGGTGCTCAACGCCTTGATGCTGATGCTGGTCTCTGCGCTGGTGAAGGGTTTTCAGCTCTCAGGCTTCTGGACGGCGTTCTTTGCCAGCATGTTCATCGGCGTGCTGAGCTTTTTGCTGAGCATGGTGCTGGCCGGCGGCGACTGGTCGTGGCAGGCGCCCGTGCCCATGCCGGCACCGGGCTCCGGCCAATGGCTTTGAGCAGGTTCGGCCAAAGCGGGTTCAAGCGCCCATGAACCCGAGATTGGGTGTGCTGAAGTTCGAGAGATTCGGCATCACGCTGGCCAGGTCCGTGGCCGACACACCGAACCAGGTGGCCAGCGTCGCGCCGTATTGATCGACCGACAAGCCGGGCAGCAGACGCCCCTGGCCAACATCGTCCGGCCCGCCATTGGCCACCACCGGCGGGGTACCCACAAATGAGCGCCCGTTCACGGCATCGCCCACCACCCAATGCATGCTGCCCCAGCCATGGTCGCTGCCATCGTTGTTGCCCACCAGGGTTCGGCCGAAATCTGAAGCCGTGAAAGCCGTCACCTGCCGGGAAACGCCCAGCTCCACCGTCGCCTGGTGGAACGCTCCGAGCGCGTCGCCCAGGGTCTTCATCAAGCCCGGGTGCTGGGTGACCAGGCCATCGTGGGTGTCAAAGCCGCCAAGAGAGACAAAAAAGACCTGCCGCCTGGCGCCCAGGCTGGAGCGCGCCGCCACCATGCGCGCCACCAGCTTGAGCTGATCGGCCAGGCTGTTGCCCGTGGGAAAGGGGGTGCTCAAGGTGACGCCCGCCAAAGCAGAGCTCAGTTGGCTGTTGGCCGCAATCGAGCGCGATGCCACACGGGCGTATTCGTTTTCAAACAGGTGAACCCGGTTCGCCGTCATGAGTTGCTGCAGCGTGCGTGAGCAGGTGGCCGACCCAAACAAGGGCGACTGCACGCCGTTCACGGCCACCGAACCACTGCTGGACACCTGGTACTGCACCGCACTGTGGCCGGACAGGTAGACCGCATTGCCCCCCACGCCGATGCAGGTGAACGTGGCATTGCCATTGCCCGAAGCAAACAGGTCGCCCAAGCGCCCACCCCAACCCGAGGCCGCCCCTTCGGGTGACGACGACTGCCAGAAAGACTGCTGATCGTTGTGCGAAAACAGCTTGGGCGGCAAAGGCACCGAGCCCGCCTGATATTGGGCTTTGCTGGTGGGCTGGATCAGGCTGCCCACATTGAGCAGCACCGACATCTTCCCGGCGTGGAACAGGGGCACCAGTGGATCCAGGCCAGGTGCCAGCGCATATTCGCGCCCACCAGGCAAGGGAGTGGTCGGGTTCAACACCAAGGGGGTCAGACTGTCCCGGGCAATGGCCAGAGGTGCCCGATACTGCAGCATGGCGTTGTAGCTGGTCGGGTCGTAGGTGACCAGCGTGTTGGCATAGTCGTTGCCGCCATACAGAAACACGCAGACCAGTGCCTTGTAATCGGTGGCCGTGGCGGCAGCGGCCTCGCCCATCGCGGCCAGGCTCATGGCAAATGGTGTGGCACCTGCTGCCACGGACAAGGCGGCGCCACGCTGCAGAAAGGCCCGGCGGGATGCATTGTCCGGCGCCAGCTGAGGGAAGTGGTTCATGGCCATCCTGCCTTATTTCTGCACAATGAATTCGGGGGACGCCAAGACCAAGGTCAGGGCGGCCTGGATACGCCGGAGGGCGTTCGGCTGGTTGCTGGAGGGCAGGGTGGTGACCGCCGCCTGGATCAGATTCAGTGTCTGCGCCGACAGCTGTCCGCCGGCCAGCACCCGGTTGATTTCGGCCAACAGGGCGGCCGCATCGGCAGCCAGTGGCAGCAGGCTGCTGTAATCGGGGGTCAGATCCCCCGCCCCGCTGCCAGTCACCATGCGTTGCATGTAGTTGACGTAACCCGCCACAGACGATTCGTTGGCGATCTGAAACTCAGGCCCCACCAAACCCTGACTGGCCAGTGCCGTGCCAGGGGGCACGTAGCCGGGCCGAAAGAAATTGAACACCGACCCCGAGCGCATCGGGCTCTGGCCCAGGCGGGTGGCCGGATCGGACAAATCCCCCACCGCCCAGGTATCCGTGGCCGAACTGGCCCGATAGGCCCGGGCCCAGGCCAGAAAACGCATCACAGGCTCCCGCAACTTGCCATAGGTAGGCAGGGCCGCCGTGGTGGCACTGCGCGCCTCGGTGTCCAGCAAGATGGCCTTGAGCACGGCCTGCAGGTCGCCGCGCACCCCGGCCCCGTTGTTGGCAAACACCGCGCTGACGCGGGCCACATAGGCCGGGCTGGGGTTGCTGGTGACGAAGCGCTGGATCAGTTGTCGGCTGATGAAGGGTGGCAGGTTCGGGTGCTGGAACAAGGTGTCCAGCGCCTGATTCAGGGCCTCCATCGCAGGCGTGCCCGCGGCAATGGTCTTGCCCAGAAAGGTCTTGCTGCCAGTCTCGTACTGCGAGGCCACCGACACCAGGGGCCGCTGCTGAAATTCGGCGGGGTAGGGGCTGCTCAGGCCCGCCACATCCACGTTCCAACCCGTGAACACCCGGGCCAGACCGCTGACATCGGCCTGGGTGTAGGTCTCGAGGGCCGTTCCGTTGGCGCGTGTTTTCACCGTACCGTCGGCATTGAGCTGCACCAAGCCGATGGTGAACAGTTGCATCAACTCGCGGGCATAGTTCTCGTCGGGCTCGCTGCCAGTCTTGGGGTTGGCCTTGGCGCTGCCGCGAAAGGTCAGGTAGTAAGCCATGGCGGGGCTCAGCGAAATGTCCTGCAACAACTTGCGGTAGTTGCCAAAGGCATTGGCCTCCAGCAAGTCCAGATAGTGGCCCACCGCGTACTGACGCCACGAGGCATTCACCCCCAGCACCGACACCACACAGATCTCGGACAAGGCCAGCACCATTCGCTGCCGCAAGGGATCCCCCGAACTGATCAGCTTGCGCCAGATCGTATTGTCCAGCCCAGCCGTACTGAAGATATTGCTTGCGGCGTTGTAGCCACGTGCGTTCAGCCAATCGCAGTGGCTTTGGCTGCGCGGTAGCGCAAACTGTTTGTTCAACCACGCGCTGTAGCCGGTGCTGGCCACCGCCGACAAGTCTGCCGCGGTATAGCCTGGAGTGGCCTGGGTCAGAAACCGGGCGGCTTCGGCCATTGTCGGTAGAACCTGCGTGGCCAGGGGCGCCACGCCCTCACGCGATCCCAGTGTGGCGTCGGCGCTTTCACCGCCGCCGCCGCAGGCTGCCAGGCTGCCCAGCAAACCCAAGCCGGCCAAGCCCTGAACCCCTTGCACCAGGTCCAGCCCGGCCGGCAGCGAAGGCTCTGGATCCGCCAGATCAGGCCAGCATTCAGAGCCCTTCAGCACATCATGATCGAACACGGACATGACACTCCTTGTGGCATTGTTGATACCCCAGGCGCTCCAGTCCAGCACCTCGGGGATGCAAGCAGCCCACGGGCTGTCAAATCGATTGAGCACCGCTTATCGGCGAAATAATGCCTCACGTTTTGATACAAAGAGGACACATAGCCAGTATTTATGTTTCTTGTTGTATCCAGCACGGGCACTTTCAGCGATTCGAGATCCGCCTCCGAACCCAATTGGCTTTTTTGATAAAACAACGGCCTTCACGCCACAGCACGCCACGCGCCATGCCTGCCCTCCTGCTCAACCCCGACGCGACCGCCCAGGCCCTGCCTTATCCCACCCTGGCCTTGGCCATCGAGGCCGTGCTGCGGGACCCCACGGTGCAGGTTCCTGCCCGCATTGTGCAGCCCCTGCCCTCAGGGGGCTCGCTTTTCGTGATGCCGGCCTGCGATGCCCGACTGGCCATCACCAAGCTCATCACCTTTGTGGCCGACAACTCGGCACGTGGGCTGCCTGCCATCCAGGGGGACATCGTGGTGTTCGACAGTGTCAATGGCCGTCGCATGGCCTTGCTTGATGGGCCCACCGTCACGGCCCGCCGCACCGCGGCCGTGTCGCTGCTGGCCGCACAGAAATTGGCTCCGAACCTGCAGGGCCCCTTGCTGATCGTGGGTGCCGGGGTTCAGGGGCGGGCCCATCTGGAAGCCTTTCACAGCGGCCTGGGCGTGCGCGAGGTGTGGGTCAATTCGCGCAGCAAAGCCAGCGCACACGCCTTGATCGTGCACGCCCAAGCCCTGGGACTGCGGGCCCACCACGCACCGGACGCAGATGCCGCCCTGGCCCACTGCCCCTTGGTGGTCAGCTGCACACCGGCCCAGCAAGTGGCGCTGAGCGCCATGCCGCGCCAGGATGCCTTCGTAGCGGCGGTCGGGGCGTTCACCCCCCAGATGGTTGAATGGCGGGCCGATGTCTGCCGGAACCTGGCGGCCATTGGCACCATGGTGGTCGACACCCGCGATGCCGACCATGAAGCCGGCGACCTGCTGCAGGCGGGCATCGACGTCACTCAACTGCCCACGCTGGCCGATCTGATCCTGAATCGACCAGCCTGGGCGGGCAGGGCAGTGCAGCAGGGTGGCCCGGTCTTCTTCAAGAGTTGCGGCTGGGCCGGGTGGGACCTGGCGGCTGCGCGCTGTGTGATGCAGGCCAGCGGCCCCGTCACCCAAGCCAGTTGATGGCCACCGCCATGGCCTCATCGGGCAGCGCAAGACACAAAGTCTCGCGCCTTTTTCGCGCGCCGATACCGGCAGCGCTTGCGTTTTGCGCTAACCCGCCGTCACCACGCCGTATGCTTGGCAGTCCTGCCAGGCAGGCTCGCAGTGCAGCACGGGACCGAGCCGCCTGGGGGCGCACCCCCACAACACACCCGCATCGCAAGGATTGTTTTTCATGATTCAACGTTTTGACGTCGGCGCTCGCCTGTCCGATATGGCCATCCACAATGGCACCGTGTACCTGGCCGGCCAGATACCCGAAGACGCCAGCCTCGACATCCAGGGCCAGACCGCCCAGGTGCTGGCTGCGGTGGACGCCCTGCTGGAGCGCGCCGGCACCGACAAGAGCCGCATCCTGATGGCCCAGATCTTCTTGCCCGATCTGAACGACTTTGCCGGCATGAACGCTGTCTGGGACGCCTGGGTGCCTGCCGGCAACGCCCCGCCGCGCGCCACCGTGCAGGCCGCATTGGCTGGCCCCGGTTGGCGCATCGAGATGGTGGTCACCGCTGCCTTGCCCTGATTCGGCCCGGGCTTCAGCGCCGGTCTCCGATCTCCCACGGGTCGTGCGCGATCCTGAACAGGCACTTAGGCCCGAAAGTGATCACAAAACACAGTCGGCGATAACCTGGGGTGATTGATAAAGTGATGTGCATCAAAGCGCAACACCCCATCCCAGGAGACATCGCATGAAACTGGTCACGCTCAATGCCCTGGTGGCAGCCATCGAAGAGGGCAGCCTGCGCAGCGCAGCCCGGCGTGCTGGCGTGTCGCAGCCGGCGCTCACCAAAATGATCCGCGAGTTGGAGATCGAACTCGCGACCACACTGCTGACCCGCAGTTCGCGGGGGGTCACACCGACTGCCCAAGGCAAGGTCTTGTACGAACGCGCGGTGAAGGCGCAACGTGAATTGCGCTCGGCGGTCGACGAAATCAACCAGATGGACGGGCGCCTGATCGGCGAGCTGCGCGTGGGTGCCGTGCCTTTGGCGGTGATGCTCCTGGTTCCCGAAACCCTGCGCACCTTCGTGCAGGAGTTCCCCGACATCCGCCTGCGCGTGGCTGAAGAGCTGTATGTCGCCCAATTGCACAAGCTGCGCTCGGGCGAGGTCGACATCACCATCGGTGGCATTCCCGATGACCTGGCCACGGGCGAGTTCTTTGTCGAACCCCTGATCAAGACCACCATGGTGGCCACGGTGCGCAAGGGCAGCCCCTGGCTCAAGGCCAAGGAACTGGCCGACCTGCAAACGGCCCGCTGGGTGTACACCGGCTCCAACAGCGAATCGGGCTACGCCAAACTGTTCTTTGAGCACCACGGCCTGACCGCGCCGAAGATCGGTGCCATCGTCAACTCGACCCTGGCGCTGCTGTCGCTGGTGGCCTCGGGCGACTACGTGGCCCTGATGCCGATCCAGATTGCCCGCCTGCCCATCGTGGCCCAGTTCGTGTCCATCATCGAACTGGCCGAGGTGGGCTACGAGCTCCAGGTCGGTGCCATCCTGCGCAGCGATTCGGTGCCGTCGCCCGTGCTGCGCCACTTCATCGCCCACCTGCACCGGGCAGCCCACCACGTGAATCGAGGCGACACCCCCTTATCCGACCCCCGCTATAACCTCACGTGATCACGATGCCCGTGGCGGCATCTTTGCAGTCTGCTTGACCTTGCGCAAACTCCGGCCCCAGAGAAGTGGGCAACCCGCTTTTCCGGATTCGACAAGGTTCAACAGGAGACAGACTTGAATAAAACCAACGCCCCTCCATCCCGGCCTGCAGGCGAGCAGGCCTCCCTTCGGCAGGTCACCCGCGGCCTCGCGATGGGCACGCTGGCACTGGCCGCCGCGGGCGCACAGGCGCAAAGCAGCAGCGTCAGCATCTACGGCAGCATCGACCAGTACTTCAACCACATGAGCAGTTCCAGCGGTGCGCACGTCAATGCCCTGCAAGACGGCAAGGACCTGCGCAGCCGACTGGGTTTCCGGGGCAACGAAGACCTGGGTGCCGGTCTGCAGGCCCGGTTCCAGCTGGAGCTGGGCCTGAGCACCAACACCGGCGCCACGGCTGATGCCAGCCGCGCCTTCGACCGCCAGAGCTGGGTCGGCTTGTCACAGGAAGGGCTTGGCGAGTTGCGCATCGGTCGGCAAAACTCGGCGCCCTTCACCCGTGGCGACTACACCGACTTCACCGCCCGCACCCTGGGCTCGGTGATCAACAACTTCGGCGTGCCTGCCCGCTTTGACAACGATGTGGCCTACATCTCGCCGCGCTGGGCCGGCGTGCAGGTCGAGGCGCATTTCGCCCAGCAACAGGCCAGCGCATCGGGCACCCAGGTCAGCACCCCCATCGTGCAACTGGCCGCCGATTACCTCAACGGCCCGGTGCGTGTGGGCTACGCCGGCCTGAGCGCCAAGGCGCCGCAGAAATCGGTCATCGATGCGGCGGTGTTCTATCACTATCTGTATGCCAACTACGACTATGGCAAGGGTAAGGTGTATGCGGCGTATGTGCGCTCGAACAACATCGCGTCGAACGCCAACGGCAACGATGCCGGCAGCGTGCTGAGCAACACGGGCGGCGTGGTGACCTGGACCTCAACCTCGGTCAACCGCACCTACGACATCTTTCAGCTCTCGGCCGACTACCGCGTGACCGATGCACTGCGTGTGGGGGCGTTGTGGGGCCGCATCAACGACCAATCCGGTGCCGGACACAACGCCAGTGGCGGCGCCGTGGGTGCGTACTACTCGCTGTCCAAGCGCACCACCTTGTCGGCCTTGTACGAAACCCTGCGCAACAGCAGCGCGGCGGGCTTCCGGCCGGCGGGTTCGGCCGCTCTGGGCACCAACTTCGCCGGCACCGATGTCAACGGCCGCACCATCAACGGCCTGCAACTCGGCGTGCTGCACCGCTTCTGAAGCCCGCACCCGAGCTTCCTCCGGGGACCTGACTCAGCATCAGGCTTGACGGGTGCAGGGCCAGGCTCTGCACCCTTTTTTTCGATGCCAGCCCACGCCTGGCAGCAGGAGACCACATGACCCAACTTCAAGCCGGCGTGCAACGCCGCCAACTCATCGCCGCCGCCGTCGGCGCCAGCACACTGGGCAGCCTCAGCCATTTTGCGCTGGCCCAGGATTTTCCGAACCGGCCCGTGCGCATCATCACGCCGTTCCCGGTGGGCAGCGGCCCTGAAGGCGTGGCTCGACTGGTGGCCGACAAACTCGCGCGCGCCTGGGGCAAGGGGGTGCTGGTCGAGAACAAACCCGGTGGCAACGGCTTTGTCGCCATCGATGCCTTCAAGCGCGGCGCCACCGATGGCCACGACCTGATCCAGCTCGACAACGTGCACCTGAGCGTCTACCCGCACCTGATGAAAAAGCTGCCTTACGACCCAGCCCGCGACTTCGAGCCGCTGGCACCCTTGTTCAAAGCCTATTTCCTCGTGGCCGTGGCCAAGAACAGCCCCTACAAAGACATCAAGGACCTGCTGGCCGACGCCAAAGCCCGCCCCGGCCAGCTCAACTACGGATCCTGGTCGGTCGGCAATCCGGTCCACCTGGGCTCGGCCCGGTTGGCCGCGGCCTTGGGGGTGGAAATGCAGCACCTGATCTTCAAGGAAACCACCCAGCTCTACACCTCCGTGGCCAACGGCGACCTGTCTTTCGCCCTCGGCTCCAGTGGCAGCACGGGCCCCCTGTACCGGGCCGGCAAGCTGCGCTACCTGGCCGTGGTGGCCAGCAAGCGCCTGAGCGCCTTGCCCGACGTGCCCACGCTGGCCGAGGCCGGCGGCCCCAAAGATCTCGAAGTGACGGGCTGGACCACCTTGGCCACGCCGCCCGGCCTGCCCAGGCCCTGGGTCGACCGCCTGCGTGCCGACCTGCAAAAAGCCTTGGCCGAACCCGACATGCTGGAGAAGTTCACCGCCTTCGGCTATGAACCCTTCAACCTGCAGGGTCCGGCCTTCAGCAAGTTCATCGCCGAGGAGTCGCGCGTCATGGCCGACGTGATCCGCAACACGCGCTCCTCGCTGGACTGAGCGGGCGTTGGGCCCGGACCGCGCCCTTCAACACACCAGGCCGAAAGGCCCGCGGGCAGCAGGCCCGCACTCAGGAGCCAAGCAGGTATTCGCGCACCAGCCCCCGGGCCCGATGCAGGCGGCTTTTGACGGCGCCAGTCGGCTCCCCCAGACGTGCTGCGATTTCGGCGATCGTCAACTCCTCAAAATCACGCAGCAACACCACTTCAAGGTAATGCGCCGGCAGTGACTCAAGCGCCTTGGCGAGGTCCAGCCGCAACACGTCGTCACTGCGTGCCGCCAGTTGACGCTCGGTCAGCTCGTCGTCCAGGCTGTCATACCTGAAGACCAGGCGCTCCAACCGGCGGCACTCACGCCGGATCATCACGAACAACCATGAAGAAAAGGCCGCGACCACCTTGAGGCCTTGCACCTTTTGCATGACCGTGAGCAAAGACGCCTGCACCGCGTCATCCACATCGCTGGCCTGGCAGTGCCGGCGGGCGTATCGGCGGGCATCGGCCTGGCACACGGCCAACAAGCGGGCCAAGGCAGCGGGGTCGCCCGTCTGGGCCGCCTGGATAAGCTGAGATTGATCGGCCGGGAACCCCATGTTCAGTGCCCTTTGTGAAGCTTTCTGCCCACCATCGCGCACATGGGGCAAAAGCCTACCAGGCCGGTGAGCGACAGCACGGCGCCCATGGCCCCGGCCCCCATGGCCAAAGGCGAACCCCAGTTCAGAACGGTGAAAACCACCGCCCCCAGCCCCACGGCCACTCGAACAACGCGCTCCCAGGTGGGAACATTCTTGACATACACCATGACGAACTCCGGTAAAGATTGATGTGAGGACCATCCTCCCTGGTGAAGAGGCGCCATCCAGTCAAAACGGTTCGCGTGGGGCTGCCTATTTCTCATTGGGCACCCGCAACCTGCACAGGCATCCGGGGCGCGCTGAGCCACCATTCAACAATACCCAGTCAAAGGTTCACGGGTTCGGCACCGGCTCGCCTCATTCACCGACCGGGTGCATCGGTATCCGGGACGTCTGGCGAACGGATCAGGTTCGCGGCCGCCTGGGCCTGAGCGCCCACGTGCCGGGTATAGCCCATCACGGTGGCCACGCTGCGGTGGCTGGTCATGGCCATGGTCTGGGCCAGCGGGATGCCCTGGGCACCGGCCTCGGTCACAAAGCCTGAGCGCAGTGAATGGGCCGAAAAGTCGCCTTCGATGCCCGCCAGCAGGCAACGTGCCTTCACGATGTCGCGCACGGCGGCGGGCGACAGGGCAGGGCCCAGGTGCCCGCCCTTGAGCACCCGCCGGAAGATCAGTCCCTCGCGGATGCCGGCCTGGGCCAGCCAGGCCTCCAACGCCTGGGCGGCCACCCCCTGGATCGGCTTGTAGTTTTCGGGGCGGTCGATACCGGATTGGTTCGACTTGGAATGGGCCAGTTTGTAGACAAAATCCTGCGCACCCACGCGCTTGAGAAACTTCATGTCGGCGCCCGCCACCTCAGAACGCCGACGCCCGCCACTGGCCCAGGCAAACAGCAGCAGGGCGCGGTCTCGGCAACCTTTGAGCGAGTCGTCACAGGTGTCCAGCAAGGCCTGCAAGGGGTCTTTGGTCAGCGCGTCCTTTTTGTTGGGCAACTCGCCCCGCTTGGCAAAGGCCCGCCGGGTGCGCGACAGCAACTGGCGCACCTGCGGATCTTCACAGGGGTTGCTGGCCCCAGCCAGCTGATGGGTTTTGGACAGCACCGCCGCCCGATGCACGATCCAGTTCAGTGACATCGGGCCTGGCCTGGCCTTGAAGCCAGCGGCCACCAAATCGGCATCGAGGCTCTCAGGCAGTTCGTGGGCCAGACCATCGGCCGTGGTGCGCTGGGCATGGTCCACGATGAATTGCAGTACCGCGCTGGGCGGCACCGGCAGTTCGATCTTCTGGCCATACCGCACCAGAAACCAGGCGGCCCAGTACCGCAGCGCCGACCGGTAACTGCGCAAGGTGTTTTCAGAATCGCCTTCGTGGATCAGTTCGTCCACGGCTTTCTGGCTGTGTGCGCTCAATTCACTGGGCTTGAGGGCCCCCGAGACTTGGCGAAGCATGAGGTTCATGGGCATTCCATCTATTACAAATCACACGTACGCAGTATGATTAAACACTTATATTTGTATTTAATCACGATAAACATCATTTATCGATGGTTATTTTAACATCGGAACCGACCCATGCAAACCCGTTCTTCTCGTGGCGTACAACAGCACCAGGTCGATGGCGCCGCCGACGAACTGCTGGCCCAGGGCCAGCGGCCCACCATCGAAAAAGTGCGCCTGCACCTGGGCCATGGTTCACCTAACACCATTGCCCCCATGCTGGAGATCTGGTTTGCCGGTCTTGGCAAACGGGTGCGCGGATTGGCTGGGTCCCAAGGTTGGGGCGACCAACTGCCCGACTGGCTGTTGCAGGCTGCAGAAACCCTGTGGACCAAGGCACAGGCAGAAGCCTCTGCCCAGGCCGATACCGCCCTGCACGCCGAGCGCGAAGCCCTGAAGCAACGCGAAGCCGACCTCAGCGAGCAGGCCCAGGCCCTGGCCCAACGCGAAGCCGTGATGCAGGCCCGCCTGCAAGCCCAGGAGCAAGCGCTTGGCGAGGCGCGGGCACAGAACAGCACCCTGCAGCAAAGGTTGGAGCAGGCCGAACTGGAGGCCCAAGGCCAGCACCAGCACCTGCTGGGCCTGCAAGAAGACCTGCGCTTGCTGCGCGAACGGCGTCACGCCGATGAAGACCGTCACCAGGCTGAACTGAAAACCCTGAATGACGACCGCCGAAAAACCGAAGAACGTGCCGACAGTGCAGCCACCCGTGCCGGTCTCGAAATCGACCGCGCCCGCCAGGAGGCCAAGACAGAACGTGCCACTCGCCAACGCCTTGAAAAGCTGCTCGAAGAGCAACGTGAAGCCCATCAGGCCGCGCTGGCCCAGGCGCAACAACAGGCATCCGAATTGCAACAAGGCCTGGGGGTGGCCAACGCGCAGCTGAAATTGGCGCAAGACCTGCTGACCCAGCAACAGACCGAACTGCAACAGTTGCGCAAGCAGTGGGCTGCCGCATCGCTCAAGACGGCTGCAGCCAAGGCACCGAACGTTGGCCACCCGGCAACGCCGCCGACCAAAGAAGCCAAACGCCCCGCCCTGCGTTCGGCAGCCCGTCCCGGCGGCGGCGGCGTGCGGGTACGCCGCCGCCCGTGATGGCTGGCCAAAATTGAAATATCAACCCGTATATCCATTCAATTATCTATTCATTCATCTATTCACATGAGCACTCGAATCCAGTAAGCTCCAAGCCGTGAACAGCACCACCAGCCCATTGACCGAGCAGGCACGCCGTTGCCTTCGGCAAGGCGCTCAGACCGCCAGATCGCTCATGCTGGCTCTGCAAGCCAGCCAGCCCACCGTGTCACGCACCCTGAAGGCGCTGGGCAATGAAGTTGTGACCATCGGGGCCGCCCGATCTATTCAATACGCGTTGCGCGACGCCTCGCGCAGTGCACTGCAGGCACCGGTGTACAGCGTCTCTCCGGCGGGGCAGGTCCTCAGCCAGGGCCTGCTGATCCCCGTGCACGCCAACGCCTATGTGATGCAGCCCCCCGATGCTCCGGCCACCTTCAGCGACGGCCTGCCCTGGTGGGTGTTCGACATGCGCCCCCAGGGCTATCTGGGCCGCGCCTACAACCAGCGCCATGGTGCCCAGTTGGGCCTGCCCGAACGCCTGCCGGACTGGGCCGACACCGACATCCTGCGGGCCCTGCTGCTGCAAGGCAGCGACCTGCCTGGCAACTTGCTTCTGGGCAGCGATGCACTGAAGCAATTCATCAACGCCCCAGCCGCGGAAGCCATCCCCCTGGCCACCAAGCCCCTGCAATACGCCAGCCGCGCCGCCGCCGCCGCCCAGGGCGAGCTACCGGGCTCCTCCGCCGGTGGGGAGCAACCCAAGTTCACGGCGTATGCCGAGCTTGCTGCGCCAGACGGCGCAACGGCGTCCGCGCACGTCATCGTCAAGTTCAGTGCCCCGGTGCCGGGCGCCGTCAGCCAGCGTTGGCGCGACCTGCTGTGGGCCGAACACCTGGCGCTGCAGGTACTGCGCGAGCACGGCATACCCGCCGCGGCCTGCGCTGTACTGGACCATGGCGAACAACGCTTTCTGGAGGTGCAACGCTTTGACCGGGTTGGCGCCCGGGGCCGCCACGCCCTGTACTCTCTGGCAGCCCTGGATGCCGAATTTGCTGGCCGCCCAGGCCGCTGGCCCGACATGACCCGAGCCCTGGCCCGTGAACGGGTGGTTGAGGCCGCGGCGGTGCAGGGGGCCGAGTTGCTCTGGGCCTTCGGCACGCTGATCGGCAACACCGACATGCACGCCGGCAACCTCTCCTTCATGTCCGATACCGGCCGCCCCTACACCCTGGCACCGGCCTACGACATGACCCCCATGGCCTTCGCCCCCACCACCGGAGGCGACCTGCCGCAACGGCCCTTGAACCTGCACATTGCCGATCAGGTCAGCGCCCGTGCCTGGCAACAGGCCCTGCCGCTGGCTGAGTCCTTTGTGCAAGGTCTGGCACGGGCCCCACTGAGCGCCTCGTTTGCCCCCTGCTTGGCAGCCCTGCAAGCCCACGTCGCCCTGGCCCGCACGCGCATCGCGCACCTCGCGTGAGCGCGTGGCGCCCAGCGACAGGAGCGGAACCACCTGCAGGCACACGCCCAACAACTCGCCAATAATGCGGGTTCCAAGAACAAAGCGCCGAGACAAGACATGCCCCTGCACACGTTCGACAAACGCCGCTGGTCCGAGGCCCAGCAGACCTACCTGGAAGAGCCCCTGGCAGCGGTGCCCGACGAGCAGATCCGCCAATCCAGCCGCGGCCGGCCCTGGCATGGGCTGTCGGTGTGGCATCAGGTGGCCGACGCCTCGGACCTCTACATCCCGCCGGCTGGCAAGCACTGCATCATTGTGCGCAACGGTCCACCCACCCGACTGCTGCAGCAACACGGTAGCCTGAATTCCGACGCCGAATGGCGTACCGGCGAAGTGCTGCTCCTGCCGGCCGACACGCCCAGCTACTGGCAATCCGAGCTGCCCCGCGACAACCTGCACCTGGACCTGTCTCCCCAATGGCTGGAGCGGGTTCATGGCGCACCATTGGGCCCTGGCGCCTTGCGCAGCTGCTTTGGCGTGCAAGATCGCCTGCTGGCCGACATCACCCGCACACTGATCACCTCGCTGGCCGACAATTCCTCGCTGCAGCCGCGCTTTGCCGAAGGCATGGCCATGAGCGTGGCCGTGCACCTGCTCGAACACTACCGAACCCCCACCAGCCAGGCACCCCGCCCCAGCAGCCTCACACGGCGCCAGCTGCAGACCGTGGCCGAATTGGTGCACAGCCACCTGCACCGCGCCGTGACCCTGCAGGAGATGGCCGACGCCTGCCAGCTCAGCCCCTATCACTTCAGCCGCTGCTTCAAGTTCAGCACCGGCCTCACGCCTCATCGCTACGTCCTGCAATGCAAGATGGAGCGCGCCCTGGATCGCCTGCGTCACAGCCGCAAGACCATTGCCGACATCGCGACCGAGCTGGGCTTTGCCACCGCTTCACATTTCAGCAAGCGCTTTGCGAACCATTGGGGCCAGACCCCAAGTGCCTTGCGCAAAGCCCACTGACCCGCCCAGCCCGGCCCGGCCCCACACCGCAAGAAAGCGACAACACCCGCAATTTCACGCCAGCCCCCGGCAGCACACTGAGCGTCAAACTCCGCCCGGCCAAGCCTCACGGCTCCGGCTAGGGCCGTGTACCGCCGCCACACCATGGGGACAACCGTGAACAGCAAACGCAACTTCCTTCTCTCGGCCATCGCTTCAGCGCTGGCCCCCAGCGCCTGGTCACAGGCCAACACCAGCCACAACAGCACCACCACCTGGGTGCCCAGCCGTGCCGTCACCTGGGTGGTGCCCTACCCGGCTGGTGGCTTCGGCGACGCCCTGTCGCGCGTCCTGGCGCAGCAACTCACGCTCAGCCTCAAGCAGCCGGTCATCGTCGAGAACAAGCCGGGTGCAGGCGGGCAGATCGCAGCGGCCTACGTCAAGCAGTTGCCCGCAGACGGCCACACCCTGTTCTATGGCGACATCGGCCCCTTCGCCATGAACGCCGCCCTCTACCCACGGCTGAACTACGACGTCCAGAAAGACTTCATTCCCCTGACCCGCCTGCTCACCTCGGCCCTGGTGCTGGTGGTGCCCGCCAACAGCCCGATCAAGTCGCTGGCCGACCTTCAGTTGGCCGCCAAGGCCGACAAGCCGCTGCATTACGGGTCTTTTGGCATCGGTAGCCAGCCCCACATCTGGATGGAGATGTACCGTCGCGAGACCGGCGGCAATCTGGAGCACGTGGCTTACAAAGGCGCCGCCCCGGCCCTGCAGGACCTGATGGGCGGCCACATCGACCTGATGCTGGACGTCGCCGCCAACAGCCTGCCGTATGTGCGCGAGGGCAAGCTGCGCGCTCTGGCAGTGGTGGGCAGCGACAAGCGCCTGCGCCAACTGCCCCAGGTCCCTACCTTGGCCGAACTGGGCCTGGGCAAGCTCAATGCCCCGGGCTGGACAGGTGTGGTGGTGCGCCAGGGCACGCCAGCCGCCGTGGTGGCGCAACTTCATGCGGCCGTCGTCAAGGCCGTCCAATCCCCCGAGGTGATGGAGCGCTTTGGCGACTTCGCCGTCACACCGGCCCCCATGAGCCCCACCGAGTACGCCCGCTTCATCCAGTCCGAAACCGAACGCTGGGGCCAGGTCATCCAGGCCGTGGGCGTGACGCTGGACTGAGCCCGTGCCAACACCTTCCATGACAGGCATCGACTTGTTTGACCTCAGCCAGCGCACCGTCCTGATCACCGGCGCCACCGGCGGACTGGGCCTGGCCCTGGCCTGGGCCATGGCCCGCCAGCGGGCCCGGGTTCTGGTGAGCGACCGCGACGCCACGGCCTGCGGCGACCTCTGCCAGGCCCTCGTCGCGGCCGGCCACAGCGCCGCCGCCCTGCCCTGCGACCTGTCCGATCCGGCCCAGGTGCAGGCATTGATCCACGCCGCCCCCAAGCCCTTCGGTGCGCCCCAGGTGCTGGTGGCCAATGCCGGCTTGCAAGGGCCGGCCGGCCCACTGCACCAAGTCAGCGATGCCGACTGGGCCCAGGTGATGGCCGTCAACCTGAAAAGCGTGCACCAGTTGTGCGCCGGCCTGCTGCCCGGCATGGCCGCCACCGGCCAGGGCAGCATCGTGCTGATGTCCAGCATTGCCGGTCTGCGTGGCAACGCCCACATCGGCCTGTATGGCCTGAGCAAGGCCGCCCTGGCCCAGATGGCACGCAACCTGGCCGTCGAATGGGGCTCCCAGGGGGTGCGAGTGAATGCCATTTCACCGGGTCTGATCCGCACCCCGCTGGCCACCGGGTTGCTGGCCAACGACGACTTCATGTGCCGTCGCCTGGCCCAGACCCCCTTGCGCCGCGTGGGCGAGCCCCACGACGTGGCCGGCCTGGCCGTGCTGCTGGCCAGCGCCGCTGGCGCCTTCATCACCGGCCAGAACCTGGTGGTCGATGGCGGCACCACCATCTCTGACGGCCACTGAAGCAGCCCACATCCCTCACCGCCTCGACCCGGAGCCCTTGATGAAATTCGCCACCCTCGCCCACCCCGAAGGCCACCTCGACGGCCGCCTGATCCTGGTCTCGCGCCCGCTGCAACAGGGCGTCGACGCCAGCGACATCGCCCCCAGCCTGCTGCACGCCGTGCAGCACTGGGCCCGGGTGGCACCTGCGCTGCAGCAACGCTACGACGCCCTGAACGCCGGCCAACTGCCCGGCGCCTTCAGCTTGGACACAGCCAGCCTCCAGGCCCCGCTGCCGCGCAGCCCGCAATGGTGCGACGCATCGGCCTTCCTGAACCATGGCCGCCTCATGGAACGCGCCTTCAACACCGCGCCCATCCCCGATTTCGACACCCTCCCCGTGATGTACCAGGGCGCCAGCGACGATTTTCTGGGCCCCCAGGCCGACGTGCCACTGCCCAGCGAGGCCGATGGCATCGACTTCGAAGGCGAGTTTGGCGTGGTGCTTGACGAGGTGCCCATGGCCACCCCGCCCGAACAGGCCCTGGCCCATGTGCGCCTGCTGGTGCAGATCAACGATTGGAGCCTGCGCGCCTTGGGCCCGCGCGAAATGCGCAGCGGTTTCGGCTTTCTGCAGGCCAAGCCCTCCAGCAGCTTCGCCCCCGTGGCCATCACGCCCGATGAACTGGGCGAGCACTGGCGCGACGGGCGCGTGCAGTTGCCGCTGCAGGTGCACTGGAACGGCCAATGGTTCGGCCACCCGCACGGCGGCGAGATGAACTTCGGTTTCCACCAGTTGATCGCCCATGCGGCCCGCACACGCCGCCTGAGCGCAGGCACGATCATCGGCTCGGGCACCGTCTCCAACAGTGCGCGCGAGGTCGGCTCCAGTTGCATCGCCGAACGCCGAGTCATCGAGATGCTGGACCACGGCGGCCCGCGCACCGCCTTCATGCAGTTTGGCGACCGCGTGCGCATGGAGGCGCGCTGGCCCGGGATTCAGGGCGATGGTCAGCCAGGGCCGTTCGGGGTGATTGAGCAGCGGGTGGTGGCCAGCGCAGGCGTGAAAGAGCGGGCCGAGCGCAAAACCTCCTGCTCCAGTGAAAGAAGCGCACTGCTCAAAACCTGAAGGAGTTCACCGCCTGAGCCAATTCATCGGATTGCAAACGCAAGCTTTCTGCAGCAGCGGCCGATCGCTCTGTCAATGCCGCATTCTGCGGGGTCCACTGATCCAGTTCCTTGACCGACGCCGAGACAGCCGCGATGCCCTTCGACTGCTCCTGGGCCGATTCGCCGATCTCGTGGATCAGGTCCACCGCCCGCTGCACCTCTTTGACGATGTTGCCCACCTGCTGCCCCGCCTCGGTCACCAAGCCGGCCCCAGCCCCAACGGTCTCTGCGCTGTTCACGGTCAGTGACTTGATCTCTTTCGCGGCCTCGGCCGAGCGCTAAGCCAGGGTGCGAACCTCGGTCGCTACCACAGCGAAACCTCGCCCCTGTCAACCCGCTCTGTCGGCTCCCATTGCGGCAATCAGGGCCAGGATATTGGTCTGGAAGGCGATGCTATCAATCACCCCGACGATGTCGCCGATCCTGGCCCTGCTGCGCGGGATTTCGGCCGTGGTGTCTGTCACCCACTGCCTCACCTCGGCGCCACCAGTGGCCGACTTGCTGACCGCCGTGGCCAGCCCGATCGCAAGGCGTGCGGTCTCGGTATTGTGATCAACCAGCCGACTCATCTGCGCCATGGCCAAGGCCGTGCACTGCAGATTGCCCGCCTGATGCTCCGTGCGGCTGGAAAGGTCGGTGTTGCCGCTGGCGATCTCCTGTGCAAGCTGGTGCTCGACCGGCTCGGAAATCCAACTCTGGCTCAAAGCTGGGCGGCCATCCGGCTGATGTGTGCAACAGCGCGCCCCCGCACGGGCGGAAGGCCCTCCCCGCCTCACAGGATCTCAGGCCACCTATGGGTGAGTTACGGCTGTGGCGGGTCTGGCGGGCTGTCCTCGTTGAAAGCCCCTGATTTGGTATAGAGCTCAACCTGAGGCCTGCCGGAACTGGACGATTTGGTGGTGTAGCATCGATAAACTTCTATCGAAATTCAAGGACTCGAAGCGATGTCGGCAATCGGACAGATATTGAAACTTGCTACGGCTGCTGGCACGCTTCGAGCAGGCAAAGTTGTTCTTGGCTTGGCCAGAATGCACTGGCGGTATTTTGTGCTCGGCCGTGGTCGCGGGCTGGCAAAAGCCTTGCCTCTGAGTACACCGATGAAAATACATGTCGACCCTGCCAGTGGATGCAATTTCAAATGCTTTTTTTGCCCACAAGCAGAACCAGAATCATTGAAGGCAGCAGGCGTTGAATCTGGGGTGATGAAGCTGGACCTATTTAAAAAACTGATTAACGATCTGCAGGAATTCCCGCAGGGGGTTGATGAATTAGTTTTGGGCAATTATGGCGAACCACTGCTGAACAAGAAAATATCCGAAATGATCGATTACGCGGTCAATTCGAAGCGCGTGCGAGAAGTTTCGCTGATTACAAACGCAGCCTTACTCAATGAAGAGCGAGGCGAGAAGATTGCTGCCACAGGCTTGAACAAAATTCGAATTTCCATCGAAGCTTTATCAGACAAAGGTTATCTAGAAACCACCGATGTCGCGATTTCATTTAAAGACATCATCTCAAACATCACGAAATTCCGTTCTGCGGTGAAGCGCCACGGCAATAAAACATTTATTTACGTGAAGATCATCGACATTGGAATGTCCGATCAGGATAAACATGAGTTTTTTCGAATCTTCACGCCGATTGCGGATTCCGTGGCCATTGAAAACCTGATGCCTGTCACAGAAAAATCCGTTCAATTCATTGGTATGACACCCAAAGGCATGACGGGCGTCAGCCTGTCTGAGGGCAGGTCGGTATGCCCGTCACCTTTCTACTCGCTCTCCATCCACATGAATGGAGACGTAGGCGTTTGCTGCTCGGACTGGCATCACAAAACAAACGTAGGCTCTATCAAAGAGATGAGCGTGCAAGAAATTTGGAATGGACCCAATTTAAAAAAATTCCGCTTGGCGCAGTTGGCTCATTCCTGGCGGAGTTTAGACGCCTGTGCCGGGTGTGTCATGGTGAATCACTATCCCGTTTACGAGGATCTTGATCAGCATCGCGCTGTCTTGCAGAAAAAATACCAATGACGAGGTTGACCTCTATCCTTCTTGTTTTTTAAGGGGGCAGCCAACAAAGCCGGTAGATTTACCGTGAATATGGATGCTATCCGATCTCGGCGGTCTGTCGCGTATCAATGCCCATGATCGCAGGGCGCGCTTTTCGAACCAGTCGTCTTGAGCGTGGTGAAGCTGCGCCTCTTGTCGGCATCAAGAGTCGAGTTGCTGGACAGTGTCCGGCTGCACCGAGCTCTCCATCGCAACCTACCGCAGCGACCTTGGCTTTGCAACTTGCGGGCCCAGTGGTGGGCACCACCGCTCAGACCCGGCGCGAGCCGCTGGATAATGAGCGTGAACTGAAAGATCTGGTGCTGCCCAAGGTGGCGCTGAGCTTCATGTCGGCCAGCATGAACCAGGGGTTGACACAGTACCCACTGAACCTGCGCGTGCCCGGCATTGCCAACCAGATCACTGGCAGCCGCGGGCGTTTTAAGTCCGTGCTGCAAAAGGCGAGAGACGAGGGCTGGACAGTGCCCCAACGGGGCATGTGTTACGCCCAGAGCCTGGGCTTTCCCCCCGGGGGGGCACTGCCAGCAAGGTGACTGACGAGCTCCAGCTTTGGAACGCCGAAGGTGGTGGGGACGGCTTTGTGGTGCTGCCGACCAGCATGTCCCTGGGAGCCGATGATTTATTGGCGTAGGTGGAACCCCGGCTGCAGGACCAGGCAACTTTCGGCACGCGCTACCCGGGCCGAACGCTGCGCGACACCCTGGGCCTGGCCGTGCCACCCAACTCGTTTGCCATGAAGCAGATCTGATCGCCACGTTCAACCAGGGCACGTCACATGTGTCTTGGGCCAGAAGCATTGGCGGCATCTGGGGTCTGACGCAAGGCACCAAGCACCACGGTGCGGCAAACCCACGAGGGTGATCCAGTCCGAACACACGGCGCTCGTGGGGTATCAACAAGCCATCTTGGTTTCCCAAAAATCCTGAAACTAATTCATGGATGAGCACCTTTTGCGAAAGCCAGCGCGGAAGGTCAACTCAAGCTGCAGGCCACCCCCTCTTGCTCGAGCAGAAAAACGTTCACCCGGAGGCTCAAGCGCCGGCGCGATTCGCCCCCAGCCTCAGAATCAGAACGGCACGTCGTCGTCGGTGGCCAGGCTCGTTGCCGGGGCCGCCGAGGGCACCTGGCCTCGCTCGGCGGCGTCGCGCTGGGGTTCGCCCAACTCTTTTTCGAGCGCTTTCTCGACCGCATCGATGCGGGCCTGGCATATCTTGAATGCGCTCACTGACTCTTCCACGATCTGAAGAAGGTCGTCGATGTTGGGTTCGCGCTGTTCGCGCAGAGTCTGGGCGTGGCGTTGCAGAACGCCATAGGATTCCTTGAAGCTGTGTTTCATGGCTTGAGCAGGGTTGCGGCGCGCTGGCCGTCGTGAAATTGAAGCGTCACCTCGGCCGCAGTGGTCGAGGCGCTGGTGATGGGTTCGCCCGAGTCGGTCCGCACCAGGGCAAAGCCCCGGCCCAGGGTCTTGCCGGGGCCTTGGCCGGCGATCTCGCGCATCAGGCTTTCGCTGCCCTGGCGTGCCTGGGCCACGGCCTGGCGCGCCAGCGCGCCGATATCGCCCAGGCTGCGGCTGAGGTGGTCCTGCTGTTGGCGCAGGTCGGCCCTGGCCTGGCTGCGGATGGCCTCCAGGTCGCTGCTCACCTGCAGGCGGGCCGTGCGCAGCATCTGGCGCGCCTCGGCGCGGATCTCTCCGATCAGCGCTGGTGTCTCGCGCTGGGCCGACTGCAGTTGGGCCCGCGCCAGTTGCTGCACCTCGCCCAGGCGGCTTTGGGCCGAATCGGTGGCCTGGCGCACGGTGACCACCGCGTGCAACCGAACATCCGTCATGGCCTGGCCAGCGCCGGCCTTGGCCAGCGCCACCTGGCCCAGCGCCCCCGCATGCACCTGGGCCCTCAGCTGCGTCGCTTGCAGGCGGGCCTGCTCCACGCTGCGGCGCGCCTGGCTGGCAATGCCGTCGAACAGGGCGCGAGCCTGGTGAGCCCGTTCGCGAATCACCTGCTCGATGCCGGCAATCACCTTCGAGGGGGTGTCAAACCGCTGGTGGGCCACCTCATCGAGCACGGTGTTGTCGCGCTCGTGGCCAATGCCGGTGAACACCGGCACCGGCAGTTCGCACAGGGTGCGCGCCAGTGCGTAGTCGTTCAACCACGCCATGTCATTGACGGCCCCACCGCCCCGGATCAACACCACGGCATCGGGCAGCCAGGGGTGATTGGCGCGGATCTGCTCCAACGCAGCAAGCAACTCCAGCCGTATCTCGGCTGGTGCCCCCTCGCCCTGAAAGCGGCTGTACACGTAGACGAAGCGGCACAGGCCATGGCGCTCCAGCCGGCTGGCCTCGGCCTGGAAGTCGCCCAGACCCGCGCCGCCTTCGGGCGCCACCACCAACACATGATTGAAGTCCCAGGGCGGAGGCAGTTCGCGGTTCAGCGCGAACAGGCCCTCGCGGCGCAAGCGCTCGCGGATCTCGCGTTTGCTGGCCTCCAGATCACCCAGGGTGTAGTTGGGGTCGATCTCGTCGACTTCCAAAGAAAACCCATACTGCGCCTTGAACACGGGCCGGGCGCGCACCAGCAGCTTGAGCCCTGCCGCCAGCTCCACCCCCGTGGCCTGCTGAAAAGCCGGCAGGATGCGCTGGGCGACACTGGACCAGATCACGGCATGGGCCTTGGCCACCGTGTTGCCGCTCAGGTCACGCTCCGAGACTTCGAGGTAGACATGGTTGCGCGCCCGCACATCGACCACCTCGACCGTGGTCCACACACCTTCGCGAAAGGCATCGGACACCGCCACGGCCACGCCGCCCAGCAGACGCGACAACGAAATTCCCTTGGCATCGGCCGGGGCCAGGGCACCGGCACTGCCGCTAAAGGGCTCGGTCAATGCCGTGCCGGCGGCACGGGCTACCGCCCCCGCGCTGGCCACCGGCTCCAGCGCCAGCCCCTGGGGTAGCCAGCGCGCAAAAGGCCCCAGGTCCAGCCCGGCCGGCACCCGCCATTGCCGCCGCGCCGGGTCCCAGCGGGCACCCAGGGCCTTGACTTGGTCCTTGTCGGCGTAAGTGGTGACGAGGTAGGTGTCGCTCATGGCCGCAATGGTACGGCCTCCCGGCCATGCTTCAGGGCTGAAAGGTGGGCGGTCTGCACGATCAAGGATGATTCCCACCACCGCCGCCGTTTGGCCCGGGCCATGGGCTGATAGGATCATTTGCCTGGGCCTGGCGCCCGCGCATCCCCTAGAGAAACTGGAACACCATGAAGCTCGGATACACCATCGTCTATGTGCCCGATGTCAAAGCCTCGCTGCAGTTTTTTGCGGCCGCGTTCGGCTTTGAAGTGAAATTTCTGCACGAATCTGGCACCTACGGTGAATTGAACACCGGCGAAACCACCTTGGCCTTCGCGGACCATGCGCTTGGGCACGGCAATTTCCCGGGCGGCCATGTGGCAGCCTCTGAATCCAAGATTCCGTTGGGGATGGAACTGGGTCTGGTCACCCCGGATGTCGCAGGGGCACATTCCCGGGCACTTCAAGCAGGTGCCACCGAGTTGGCCACGCCCAGCCAGAAGCCCTGGGGCCAGTTGGTGTCCTATGTTCGGTCCCCGGACGGAACCCTGATTGAGCTGTGCTCACCCATGGGGGTTTAAGGGCTGAAAGGGGCGGAGGCCTACGCGCCGACTCTAGGGGAAGGCGCCCGTGCCGGATCAGGTCGATTCGTCGATTGCAGCGCAATACCAATACAACACTCAACCATCAGCACCAATGCAGTTCTTACGCAACGGAAACGAGATTCAAACAAAGGTCAATGAACTGCTCTCGCAAAATGCAAATGGGCCAGTCCTGATGGCCGTCGCCTACTGGGGCAAAGGCTCAGAAATACTTTGCAATCAACCCCATCGCATCATCTGCGACCTAGACTCCGGCGCATGCAACCCCTCGGTGATTCGCAAAATTTGGGAGGCATCACCTCACGCCATCCGTACGCGGCCGGATTTTCATGCAAAGGTCGTGATCGGAAGCACCGGCGCAGTGGTTTCTTCAGCCAACATGTCCATCAATGGACTTGGCTTGCACGAGGGCGTCAACGCCGGAAACCATGAGGCCGGCTACTTTATCGGGGAGAGCAACCAGCAACACAAAGAAATCATCAGTTGGTTCGAGACCCATTGGAATTTGGCCCAGGAGATCAGCGAAACAGCCCTGGCTGGGGCACTGAAAAAATGGATTGGCAGACAGGCCCAACCCGAGCCTTGCCCGGATCTGCCGAAACTCGATATAGACGGGCTTTTGCAACAGAATTTCCAAGGCGACAGTGTGTTGCGATCGGTCGTCGAGGCCCTTCACCAAGAGTGCAGCAAGGTGGTGTCTGATGTGACTCCGCAATTCGCCGGCAAGATAGCGTCCGCAGCGGTCCATCTCATGCTAAACGCTACTAAGCAAGGCCAGACCTACAGGCGCAGCACGGATGCCAGTGGTTCTACCCAGTCATATGCCACCGATGCCTGGATTGCTGAGCATGTGAGAAAAATGGACAAGGCCAACGGCGAACGGCAAGTGTCAATTCTGCTCAAGGCCTTCGCTAATGGGCGCATCGCATTCACTAACCCCAAAGAGTCAGATGGTGTCCAAGCTGCAGCAAAGCAGGCCCTCGGCAAGCTACCTTGGAAAGCCTAGAAAAAGCACGGCTTCAATCACAAAGAGTCGGAACTAGGAATTGGATGCAAGAAACACTCGGTGCATGGCGATGGGCCCAGCATTGATTGAGACCCAGAAGATAAAGCATCCATCCCTCATGGCATAGCTACCGCAGCGTCATGCCAATTCGTTCTAGCTGATATGACGTCAGCTCACTGGCCTGGGCCTACCCGAGTGTCGACAATCCAGAACGCGCGAACAGCGCTCAAACCGACCGTTTAAGCGTCTGTATCTTCCTCCGACAACCGAGACAATCCATGCAACATGCTCCTCGCCCCCCCCTGTCACTGACCCGTCGCCTGGCCGCTCTGGCCCTCGGCCTGGGTGCTGCCGGTGCCCTGCTGCCAGCCCAGGCCCAGAGCAGCGCCCCGGCGGTACAGTTCCCGACCAAGCCGGTGCGCATCATCACGCCCTTCCCGGTGGGGGGCGGCCCGGATGGCGTGGCACGGTTGGTGGCAGACAAGTTGTCGCGCATGTGGGGCCAGCCGGTGGTGGTGGAAAACCGCCCAGGCGGCAACGGCTTCATCGCGATCGATGCGTTCAAGCGGGGCGCCAACGACGGGCACGACCTGATCCAGCTCGACAACGTGCACATCGCGGCCTACCCGCACCTGTTCAAGAAGCTGCCCTACGACGTGGCCAAGGATTTCGACATCATCCTGCCGCTGTTCAAGACTTACTTCTTCGTGAACGTGGCCACCAACAGCCCCTACAAGGACATGGGTGCCCTGATTGCCGATGCACGGGCCCACCCTGGCAAGCTCAATTACGGTTCGTGGTCGGTGGGCAACCCGGTGCACCTGGGTTCGGCTCTGCTGGAAAGCATGACCAAGACGGACATGGTGCACGTGATCTACAAGGAAACCACGCAGCTGTACACCGGGGTGGCCAATGGCGAGCTGACCTTTGCCCTGGGCACCAGCGCCACCGCCGGCCCTCTGCAACGCGCCGGCAAGCTGCGCTTCCTGGCCGTGGCTGCGCCCAAGCGCCTGGCCAACTTCCCGGATGTGCCCACGGTGGCCGAATCCGGCGGGCCGGCGGGCTACGAGGTGACGGGCTGGAACGCCATCGCCGCACCCAAGGGCGTGTCGCCCGCCGTGGCTGAAAAGATCAAGCGTGACGTAGAGAAAGCCCTGGCAGAAGCCGACGTGAAAGAAAAATTCGCCTCGTTCGGCTATGAGCCCTTCCCCACCACCCGTGATCAGTTCAAGCAGTTCATGGATGGCGAATCGAGCCGCTTTGCCGACGTGATCAAAAAGGCTGGCGCCTCGCTGGATTGATCCAACCCTGCAGGGCAATGCCGCCGGGCCGATGGCCCAGGCGGCGAACCCGTTTCACAAGTCCCTAAAATAGCGGGCTTATGTTCAATGAAATCCGATCCCTCGATCAGCAAATCGCGCAGCTTCAGGCGCGACGCGATGAATTGTTCCGCTCCAAGAGGAAAGAGGCCGTCGAATTGGCCCGAACCCTGGTGCAACAGTTTCAACTCACCCCGTCTCAGGTGGCGCTCAGTTCACTGAGTCGAACCCATGCGCCGAACAAGCTCAAGCGCCCGGCCACCTTCTACGATCCAGGCCGAGGTCTGTCGTGGGATGGCACCCTGAGCGGCAAGGGCCGCAAACCCAACTGGATCAAGGCCGCCATGGAAGACGGCACCATCGAGCACTTCCGCATCCAGGTGCAAAGTGCCAACGCCAACAGCAACGCGGCCACCGGCACCTGATCCCCAGGCCTGCGGAAAATTGCTGGCAGGTAAAGCAGCTTCAGCCCAATTGTCTGCATGTCGATACAAACGATGACAAAGCGCTTTTTCAACCCTGACCCAGGATCATCATGTCCAGCATTTCTTCCGTAGGTTCCAGCAACCCCTACCAAGCCCAGACCCCGGTGACCAAAACCGGCGGCGTGGATGCGGATGGCGACAACGACGGCACCCGTGCCGGCGCGGCGCCAGCCCCCGCCAGCAACCCCCAGCCGCAGCCCCCCAAGCCCACCGAGACGATGGGCAACTCGGTCAACACCTACGCCTGATCGGTGCGGGCCGGCAGGCCCCAGTGGGACATCTTCTGCTCCAGTTCGGCCACGCGCTCCTCCAGCCTGCGTTCGCTGGAGATGTCCATGATGATGCCGTACCAGCGCAACACCCGGCCTTGCTCGTCCAGGTGGGGATAAGCTTGGCTGCGTACCCAGCGCCAGCTGTTGTCTGGCCACAGAATGCGAAACTCGGTCTTGAACGGGGCCCGGCTGGGCAGGTGTGCCAGCCACTCTTCGTGCACGCGGTTGCGATCTTGCGGATCCATGCGGTCGCGCCAGCGCTGGTAGCGCTCCTGCGCTGAATTGAGCGGGGTCCATTCGAAAGCCGGCCCCATGTAGTCGATCACACCGTCAGTGCCGGCAGCCCAGGCAATGTTGGGCCCGAGTTCGATCGAGCGCCTGAAGTGCTCCTCGCTCTGCTGCAGAACGCGCTCGGCCGTGACCCGCGCCGTGATGTCGATCACCACCAGTGAAATACCCAGCCACTCGCCCAGTTCATTGCAAACGCGCTGATGGGCCACCAGGAAAGTTGCGCCTGTGCCGCTGTGGCTGTACTCAGAGGGGGCCAGATCAGCCCCGGCACGCACCTGTTGCAGCGCGTCCAGCAAGCCCGATGCCCCCGGCTGGCTCAACACCCGTGTCACCGGCTGCCCTCGCAATTCGACCTGCCCCAGGCCCAGGTATTGGATGACCTTGGGGTTGGCACTGATGACCCGCATTTCGGTGTCCAGAAAGCAAAGCCCCACGGGTGCATCCTGGTACAAGGTTTCGAGCTGGTGCAGGCGCTGGAAAGGAGAGGCGTCCAGCGGCGAGTCATGGCCGTTGTTGTGGCACCCGTCTCGCGCCAGCTGCGCCTGGGCCTGGGCATGGGGTGCCGGGCGGCCCAGAAGGTAGCCCTGGCCGAGAACGCAACCCAGCTGCTCAAGCAGCTTGGCTTGGCGTTCGGTCTCAATGCCTTCCGCGATCACGTGCACCCCCAGGCTCTGCCCCAGGCCCAGCACCGCCGTGACGATCTTCAGACTGCCTGAATCGGACTCAAGCGCCCGCACAAAGCTGGCATCGATCTTGATCTCGTCAAACGGCAGCGATTGCAGCCGGGTCAGACTGGAGTGGCCGGTGCCAAAGTCGTCCAGCGACAAGGTGGCGCCCATCTGCTTGATGGCGTCGACACTGCGGCGGGCCACCTGGTTGTCGTGGAACAAGGCGTTTTCGGTGATTTCAACCTGCACGCGCTGGATCGGAAAGCCTGTCCGGCTCACCGCTGCCAGCACCTCAGCGGCCAGTTCAGGCCGCAAAAACTGGCTGGGCGCCAGGTTGAAAGCCAGATAAAAATCGCCCGGCCAATCGCGGGCCCGCGCGCAGGCTTCGCTGATCAGGTGCAGGCTGAGTTCGTGCAGCAGGCCCAGGCCATCGGCGAGCGGAATGAACACCCCGGGGGGCACGGCCCCCAACACCGGCGAGGTCCAGCGCGCCAACACCTCGAAGCCCGCAATCCGGCGGCTGCGCAGGTGCACCAGGGGTTGAAAAGCGGGCCAGATCTCGCCCGCCTGCAGGGCGCCCGACAGGCAGGCTCGGGTTTGATCGATGCTCGCGAGGGTCGTCATGGCTGTTGATCACACAGGGAGGGAATAAGTGCGGCCCAAAGCACCGCCGGCAGTGGCGACCACTACCGGCAGTCAGTGTACGGGGGAATCCCCTTCGGAGAGATGGGATTTCACCCAGCCCCGTCGGGTGAACCCGTTGGATCGGGCCCGCGGCCCCCGGCACAGGCCACTCAGGCGAGGGTGATCGCGCAGCCCGCCTGCTGCAGGGCCAGCAAGGCCGGGTGGCGAGCGGCACGCCGGTTGGTGATCAATCCGTGGACCTGATCTGGCGTGCAGAACGACAGGCGCGATTGCACGCCGATTTTGCTGTCGTCAGCCAACAGCACGCTGCGGTGCGCCTGGCGCACCATGGCGCGGGCCAGTTCGGCCTCGGCCGGCTCGAAGCTGCTGGCGCCCAGCGTGGCGTCGATGCCGACGGGTGACAGCATGGCCCAGTCGGGGCGCCAGCGCATCAGCTCGGCCACTGTGCTGTCGCCATAGGTCGCGGCCAGGCTAGGCCGGGGACGCCCCCCCAGCAGATGCACCTGGTGCCGCGGCGCACCGTCGTATCCGGGAGCCGCGAGCTTGAGGGCAACATCGAACGAGTTGGTGATGATGGTCAGCCCCTGCAGCGAAGCCAGTTCTTCGGCCAGCATCGACACCGTGCTGCCCGCGTCGATGAACACCGACTGGCCGGGCTGCAGCAGGCGGGCCGCGGCCTGCACCACGGCGCGCTTTTGCAGGGTGTTGGTCTGCAGGCGCTGCTGCAGCGGCGGCTCGGACTCAGGTCCACCAAGCTTCACGCCACCATGCACGCGTCGCAGTTGGCCCGTGGTCTCCAGCACCAACACATCGCGCCGCACGGTCTCGCGCGAGACCCCCAGGTCCTTGGCGATGCGCTCGGTGCTCACATGGCCGCTGCCGGCCAGCAAGGCGAGGATGCGGTGGTGACGTTTTTCTTGAAACATGGGCTCGATCATGCCGCAGACCGCCCCCCCGGGGGGCCGGCCGCGGCCAGGGCTTCATCCGATGCTCAGAACTTGATGACGAGCTGATCGGACACCGCGCTGCCATACATGGCCGGGTCGCTGATCAGATGCTCGCCTGTTTCGAGCCGGCCGGCAAAGCGACGCGAGTAGCCCGCCAAAGCCGGCACGCTGACGCTGAAGTCGTACCAGTTGCCGCTGGCCTTGAGTGCCCATGCCATCACTGCTTCGCCGCCGGGGCTCACGCTGGCGCTCTGGGCCGTGGCGTCGAAATAGGCATTGGCCTTCACACTGAACGTGCAGGCGGCGCTGCCGGTGTTGTGCAGCTTGAGCAACAGGTCCCCATTGGCCACGTCGTAGCAGACCTGGATCTCGGGGTTGGGCTGGGCGCTGGCATTCAGGGTCTTGGCATTGCCGCTGAAGTGCCGGTGAAAGCCCGCTGGCCCCAGCACCCACAGATCGTACAGGCCGTTGTCAGCCGCTACCGACCACACGCCGCTGAGCTGCTTGCCGGCTTCGACGGTATAACGGCGCGGGACCGCATCCAGGTGCAGGCGGTCATAGACATGGAACACCGCGGCCGCCTTGCCGGTGTTGGCCAGGATCAGGCTGACCTGCTGGCTGCTGGGCGCACACACTGCGCTCACGTGCAGTTCGTAAGGCAGTGCGCGCGAGGGCCGGGTGCCTTTGGCCTGCACCGGCATGGCCGGTGCATTCGGCGGCAGCGGCGTGGTGCGGCCCGGCAGGGCCCGCGCCCGGTCGGCCAGCGCCTGGGTGGCAGGCAGGCTCTTGTAGAACGCCGTGTTGTCCGGGTCGGCAAAGTTGAAAGCGCTGGTCAGGTCGCCGCACACGGCGCGGCGCCAGGGCGAGATATTGCTCTCGATCACACCAAAACGCTGCTCGATGAATTGCAACACCGAGGTGTGGTCGAACACCTGCGAATTGACCCAGCCCCCCTTGCTCCAGGGCGAAATCACGTACATGGGCACGCGCGGCCCCAGGCCATAGGGGCGGTGCAGCAAGGCCTGCTCGGCGGCCGAGTTGTGGTACGTCACCAGATGCTCGTGGTACTCGGCCGTGGCATCGGCCGTGCTGGCACCCGCAAACTGCGCCTTGGAGGCATCGGCGTTGTAGCTGACATACGACGGCGGTGCCGGTGGGGGCGCATGGTCGAAGAAGCCGTCGTTCTCGTCGAAGTTCAGGATCAGCACGGTCTTGCTCCAGACATCGGGGTTGGAGGTCAACGCGTCCAGCACTTTGGCCGTGTAGTCGGCGCCTTGTGCCGGGCTGGAGGGCCCCGGGTGCTCCGACCCCTCGGCAGTGGCCACGATGAAGCTCACCTGCGGCAGCTTGCCGGCCAGCACGTCCTCCTTGAGCTTGTCGAGGTCGCGCGTGCTCACACCGCGCTGGCGCAACGCCTCGGAGTAACCGGGTCGCTGGTAATAAGCATCGCGAAAGCTGTGAAAGCCGGCCAGGCAGTTGTCGGTGAAGTTGTCCTCCATGTTCTCGTACACCTGCCAGCTCACGCCAGCGGCCTGCAGGCGCTCGGGGTACGTGGTCCAGGTGTAGCCACCGTCGTTACCGGGGTTGGCGTCGAACCAGTCGTAGTCGTTGTAGGTGGCAGGGCCATTGCCCTTGGCCAGGCCATCGTTGGTGCCGGTCCAGGCAAACAAGCGATTGGTGTTGGTGCCGGTCTGCGAGCTGCAATGGTAGGCATCGCAGATCGTGAAGGCATTGGCCAGCGCGTACTGGAAGGGCATGTCCTCTTGGGTGAAATAGCCCATCGAATGGTTGGCCTTGTACTTGGTCCAGTAGCTCATGCGCCCCTGGTCCCAGGCCCCCTGGGCATCACTCCAGGAGTGCGGCGTACCCTGCACGCGCATGACCTCGAAGTTCTGCACCGTGTTGAGTCGGAAGGGCGCGATCACGGCCGGTGTCACGCCTGCCGTGGCATTGGGCTGCGACCACACCGTCTTGCCCTGCACGCCATTGGCCGTGGGCACGGGCACGGCAAACGGATCTGCAAAGCCGCGCACGCCATTGAGGCTGCCGAAATAGTGGTCAAAGGAGCGGTTCTCCTGCATCAGCAGCACGATGTGCTCGACGTCCTTGAGGGTACCGGTCTGGTTGTTGGCCGGAATGGCCAGGGCCTTCTGGATGGCAGGCGGGAACAGGCTCAGCGCCAGGGTGGAGCCGGTGGTCAGGCCGGCGGAGCGCAGGAAATGGCGACGATTGAATGTCATGACAGCTCAGTGTTTCAGTGGTGGGTGGCAGAGAGGCCCGGGCGGCAGAACCAGCTCAGGGCGCGCAGTGCAGGACTCGGGTGTTGCCGGCGGATCCGCAGTTGTTGTTGCCACCCCCACCGCAGCCGACCAGGGTTGCGCTCAGGGCCAGGCCCAGGGCGAGCCCGCGCCACAGCGGCTTCGAAGGTTTGTCCAGGCGCTGGGGCGCGGGGCTTTGGGGCGCAGCGGTGCAGCGCTGCAAATCGGTGTTCGTCATCGTGAATATCCCGGAGACAGGTGGGTTGAACGGGGCTTGGGCCAGCCTGGGCCGCCAAGTCGTTGGTTAACGCACTGTCAATCCTATGTGTACAAAGTTGCGTTTGTGTGACTTTGTGGATTTATGTGGCTCACGTGCCATGGCGTTCAACCAGCCCTGGGCAGGAGCCGATGCCTGGTGGCGGCCCGATCGCGGCAAACCACGAAGGGCATCGATGACGATTCAAGAGAGCACGAGCGCCAGGGTGAATAGGCCGCTGGGCGCATGGGCAGTTGGGCAGGCCTCAACAGCCTTCGAGGCAGGACTGCGGGCGCCTGGGCCGGCCGCCGCTGACCAGCCTGGCCTTCTGAGTGAGCGTGGGCCAAGCGCCACGCGTCGCACCAAGTAAAACGCAAGGGCAAGAGGCTCAAAGCACCGCGCCCGCGCCTGGCCATGGACGCGGGTGGCGAAAACCAATCTCCGATTGTTGCAAGCCCCTTGGGGCTCAAGCAGAACCAAGGGGTGCCCCTGCCCCCTGGCGCCGCTCAACGCGGCGGGCTCACGACTCGGCGCTGAAGCCCGTCTGCTGGATCAATTGCCGCCATTGCTGCGCATCGGTCCGCAGCATCTGTTGCAACGCCTCCGGGCTTGATCCCTTGATCTCCAGGCCATAGGAGCGCCCGGCCTCCACCACATCGGGCAAGGCCAGAGCCTGCCCGATGGCCTCCGAGGCGCGCCGCTGCACGTCGGCACGGGACTTGCCGGGCAAGAAAAAGCCATACCACTCACGGACATTGAGCGGATAACCCTGTTCGCGCAGCGTGGGCACCTGGGGCAGGAACACCGATCGGGCGGGTGCCGCCACGGCCAGCACCCGCAACTTGCCCACCTTCTGGTATTGCAGGTAATCACCGATCGGGCCCCAGAACGCGCTGATCTGCCCACCCAGCAGATCCTGCACGCCGGGCACGGTGCCTCGGTAAGCGATGTGGCGCAGGTCCACGTGGGCCAACTGGTTCAGCAGGATACCCACCAGATGGGGCATCGAACCTGCGCCGGGGCTGCCGAAATTGGCCCCTTCCGGGTGCGTGGCCACCCAGGCCAGCAAGTCTTTCAAGGTGGTGACAGACTCGGGCACCCCAGGGCCCACAGCCAGGCCGTGGTCCATGTGCGCAGCCAGCGAGACCGGGCTGACGTCGTCCAGCGTGTAGCGCAGCCGCGGGTAGGTGTAAGGGTAGATCGAGAGCATGGACGAGGGCGTGATCAGCAAGCTGCTCCCGTCGGCCGGGCTGTCCTTGAGGGCCATCACGCCGATCTGGCCCGCCGCACCAGGCCGGTTGTCCACCAGCACGGCACCCGCATAAGGGCCGCGCAGTTTGTCGGCCACCCGGCGGGCAATCACATCCAGCGTGCCGCCCGGGGGAAAGCCCGAAATGATCTTGGCCACCGGCAGGTTGGCTTCGGCGGCTGCGCTGGCACCCACCCGGGCGCCGGTCGCCAGGCTGGTGCCGATGAGGTTGAAGTGGCGTCTGGTCAGCATGTTGTGTCTCCTTCGGGTTGGGTTTGTTTGTACGCTTGTGCAATAATTATACGAACGTACAAATTGCATTCCAAGCACTTCAACCTAATGGTTTGTACGAGTGTTCAATATTTTTATACGAACGTACAAACAAGCCATGACGACGAAGAAAACCACCACCCCAATCCCGGCACCCACCCGTACCAAATCGCGCCGTGCCGCCTCTGGCGGCGACGCCGGCGGGGCACCCAATCGGCAGCAGAACATCCTGCAGGCCGCCGAGCGTCTGTTTGCTGCGCGCGGCTTTCATGGCGTGTCGATCCGTGACATCGCCGACGAAGCAGGCGTCCCCCTGGCCCTGGTGGGCTACTACTACGGGCCCAAACTCTCGCTGTACCACGCCATCTTCCGCGAGCGGGCCGGCTACATCGGTGAGCGCCTGCAGGCCCTCGCCGAGGCCTGTCAAAGCGAGCCTGCCGCAGCCCGGCTGGACGCCATCGTGGCTGCTTTTGTGTTGCCTACCCTGCGAGTGGCCGCCCAAACCGAAGGGCGCCACTTCCTGCGCATGCTGGCACGCGGCATGAGCGACCACCTCGAAGAAGACGAGCCCATCATCCGTGAGCTGTTCGACCCCCTGGCCCATGCCTTCATCGATGCCCTGGCCCAAGCCCTGCCACAGGCCACACGAAGCCAGGCCGCCTGGTGCTACCAGTTTGCCCTGGGCGCGCTGCTGCACCACGTGACGGACCAGCGCATCGAGCGCCTGTCGCGGGGCGAGAACCAGCCCGGCGACCACGAACACGCCGGCCCATTGCTGGTGCGCTTCATCGCCAATGGCATGCGCGGCGCCTGTGCCGCCCCCACCCACTGAACAGGAGTTTTGCCACCATGCCCCGCCACCTCATCGACATCTCGATGCCCCTGGACAACGACATCCCCACCGATCCGCCCGGGCTGGAACCCCGCATCCGCTACATCGACCACCACAGCAGCGTGCCCGATCTGGCCCGCTTCTTCCCGGGCCTGCAACCGGGGCAACTGCCCGACGGCGAGGCCTGGGCCGTCGAGGAGGTTCAGCTCAACACCCACAACGGCACGCATCTGGATGCGCCCTGGCACTTTGCCTCGACCATGGATGGCGGCCAGCGCGCCATCACCATCGATGAAGTCGACCTTCAATGGTGCTTTCAACCTGGGGTGAAGCTCGACTTCAGGCACCTGCCCGACGGCCATGTGGTGCAGGCTGCCGAGGTCGAGGCCGAACTGGCCCGCATCGGCCACATGCTCAGTCCGCTGGAGATCGTCGTGGTCAACACCCGGGCCAGCGCCGCTTACGGCTCGCCGCACTACACCCGATCGGGCTGCGGCATGGGCCGTGAAGCCACGCTGTACCTGCTGGAGCGCGGCGTGCGCCTGACCGGCACCGACGCCTGGAGCTGGGACGCGCCCTTCGCGCACACGGCCCAGCGCTACGCCGAAGACCAGGACGCATCGCGCATCTGGGAAGGCCACAAGGTGGGGCGCGACATCGGCTACTGCCACCTCGAAAAACTGCACAACCTGGAGGCCCTGCCGCCCCACGGCTTTCACATCAGCTGCTTTCCGGTCAAGGTCAAAGGCGCGTCAGCGGGCTGGACCCGCGCCGTGGCCATCCTGGACCGACCCGACACCATCGCTCCCGGCCTTGAGCCTGCCTTGATCTGACCCGCGGGGCCTTGGCCCCGCTGGATCAGAGCCCCCCGTTCCCGCCACACCGGACCAGCCCGCCAGGGCCGGCCCGAGGGCACGCCTGCGCCCTGCGCATTCATCCAACCAGAAGGAGACAACATGATCCATGCAACCCACCTGAACACACCCCGCCAGTCTTGGAACCCGGGCTGGGCTGCGCTGGCCGCGCTGAGCCTGAGCGCCCAGGCCCATGCGCAACCCGCTCCGCAGCCCGGCGTGCAGTTGTTCGGGCTGATCGATGCGGCGGCCGGCCGCTTCACCAGCGCCACCGGTGTCAACGCACAGGAGCGCGCCACCAGCAAGGTCACCAGCGGCGGCCTCTCGACCAGTTTCTGGGGCATCCGCGGCCAGGAGGATCTGGGCGGCGGCACCTCGGCTTTGTTTGAGCTGTCGTCGTTCATGCGCAATGAGTCAGGCGCTGCCGGACGCAGCGATGCCTTGCCGGCCCCGGTGAACGTATCGGCCGACCCGTATTTCTCGCGCGCGTCCTGGGTCGGCCTGAGCCACCCTGACTGGGGCCGTGTGCGCGTGGGCAACATCACCAGCCTGCTGTTCCTGAACTCGATCAGCAGCAATGCCCTGGGCGACAGCACCACTTTCTCGCCCCTGAATCTGCTGACCTTCATCGGTTCGCCGCTGTCGGGTGGCACGGGCTGGGCCAACTCGGTGATGTATGACAGCCCGGTTCGCGCCGGCCTGACGGGCTCGGTGGCCTATGCCGCCTCGCAGAGCCTGGGCGGCCCTAACACCGCGGCGCGCCTGGCCTACAGCGCAGGTGCCTTCAGTACCTCGCTGGCCTGGCAAAGCGTGAACCGCAACCCACAGACCTTTGCCGACGGCACCTCGGCCAACGACACCCGAGCCTGGCAGTGGGCGGCCAGCTACGACTTCAACCCGCTCAAGCTGTACGGCCACCTGGGCCAGATCCAGAACCGGGGCACGGCCAGTGCGCCCCAGTCGGTGCATTACCGGGTGTGGGATGTGAGCCTGGGCCTGCCGATGGGCGCCGGCCAGTGGCTGGCGGCCTACGGCGTGCGCAACACCGGCGATGCGGTGGCCCCCGTGCCGGCCACGGTGGCGGGCGGCAATGTCTCGCGCAAGCTGCTCACCGTGGGTTATGACCACTTCCTGTCGCGCCGCACCGAGGTCTACCTGCTGCTGTCGCGGGACCAGACCGAGACCCGCACCCTGCCGGTGCCACCCGCGGTGATCCAGGCCAGCGGCACCAGCTTTGCCGTGGGCATCCGCCACCGATTCTGAAGGCTGTCCCTGTCCCCCCCCTCTGAGAAGGCGCCCCCATGCTGTTGAATGAAACCCACGACCCAGGCCTGCAAAGCTGGGTCGCCTCGGCCCACAAGGTCGACACCGACTTTCCGATCCAGAACCTGCCCTATGGCATATTCCGCCGCCAGCAGAGCACCGAGGCTTGGCGGGGTGGCGTGGCCATTGGCGACGCCATCCTGGATCTGGCTGCCCTGGTGGCCCTGCCGTCCCATGAGCGCCGCCTGGGCGAAGGCACGGCCCAGGTACTTCATGCGGCCAGCCAACCCAGCCTGAACGCCTTCATGGCACTGGGCCCGACGGCCTGGCCGGCGCTGCGCCTGGCCTTGTCACGGGCGCTGCGGGTCGGTGCCCCGCAAGCCTCGGCCTGGCGCGCCTGCCTGGTGCCCCAGGCCGAGGCCGAATACAGGCTGCCCGTCGAGGTCGGCAACTACACCGACTTTTTCACCTCCTCACACCATGCACTGAACGCGGGGCGGGTGTTTCAACCAGGGCGAGAACTGCTGCCTCAGTTCAAATGGCTGCCGATCGGCTACCACGGCAGGGCCTCCACGGTGGCCATCAGCGGCACCCCTTTGCAGCGGCCCGCCGGCCAGATCCTGCTGCCTGAGCACACCCGGCCGATCTACGCCCCCACCCGCCAGCTCGACTTCGAGCTGGAACTGGGGGTGCTGGTCGGCACCGGCAATGCTCTGGGCCAGACCCTGGCGCTGGACCAGGCCGAGCAACAACTGTTCGGTCTTTGCCTGCTCAACGACTGGTCCGCACGCGATATCCAGGCCTGGGAGGCCGTGCCGCTGGGGCCCTTCATGGCCAAGAACTTTCTGAGCACGGTCTCGCCCTGGGTGGTCACGTTCGAGGCCCTGGCCCCCTTCAGGGCGCCGCTGCCACGCACAGGCGACGACCCGCCTGCCCTGCCCAACCTCGACCACCCCTTGCAGGCCCTGCAAGGCGCCATCGACATCGCGCTGGAAGCGCTGCTGCAACCCGCTGGGCAAGCTTCGCTGCGGCGCCTGTGTCTGACCAATTACCGGCACGCCTACTGGTCAGCGGCACAGATGTTGACCCAGCACAGCAGCAATGGCTGCCGCCTGCAGGCTGGCGATCTGCTGGGCACCGGCACGCTGTCGGGACCGGAACCTGACCAGGCGGCCTGCCTGCTGGAATTGACAAAGGGCGGGCGCCAGGCCCTGACGCTGCCCGGGCCCACGGAACGCCACTGGTTGGAAGACGGTGACACCGTGGTGTTGCGGGGTTGGTGCCAGCGTGAAGGGGCCGCCCGCATCGGCTTTGGCGAATGTCGGGGCCAGGTCGTGCCCCACGCCGCAGGCGGCGACACCTGGGCGCCGCTCAATTCGGCTTGATCAGAAACTTCTCGCCGGTGGCACGCTGGGCGTAGCGGCGTACCTGCTCAGGCGCCAGGGCTTCGGTCAGGCTCAGCTCGCCCGCATAGTGGCTGCGGAAGGTGCTGCGCAGTTCACGCGCCACGCGTTGCTTCAGGGCCTCGGCACCGGCCGCGCCGATCTTGTTGAGGAACGGAAACAGCAACCAGCCGCCCATGCCCCAGGCCATGCCGAAATTGCGCCGGAAGGTGGTGGGCGAGGTGTCCAGCCCGCCATACAGGTACACCTGTTTGTGCACCGGTGAGCCATAGCGGCTGTATTCGCTCGCGTTGCGGCTCAGCGCCGCCTCCATGGCCGACAGGATCTGGCCAGCCAGGGTACCGCCGCCGGTGGCATCAAAGGCCAGCGTGGCGCCAGTCTGTACCAAGGCCTCGGTCAGGTCGTGGGGGAAGGTGTCGGCACTGCTGTCGCACACCTGCAGCGCGCCCTGCCCGCGCAGCAAGGCCGCCTGGGCCGGCGAGCGCACGATGTTGACCAGGCCGATACCGTCTTGCAGGCAGATCCGGTTGAGCATCTGGCCCAGGTTGGAGGCCGCGGCCGTGTGGACCAGGGCGGTGTGGCCTTCGCGCCGCATGGTCTCGACCATGCCCAGCGCGGTGAGCGGGTTGACGAAACACGAGGCCCCCTCGGCCGCCGTGGCGTCATCGGGCAGCAGCAGGCATTGGCTCAAAGGCACGCAACGGTACTGGGCGTACATGGCGCCCCCGATGGCCGCCACCTTTTTACCCAGCAGCGCCTGGGCCGCTGCAGAGCGGCCGGCAGCAACCACCGTGCCCGAGCCTTCGTTGCCAACCGGCAGCGATTGGCCTACCCGAGCGGCCATGGCCGGCATGGCAGCAGCAGGCACCTGAGCCTGGAGCACCGGGCGTTCGGGGGTCCCCAAGGCTTGCACGGTGCCAAGGTCGGCGGCCCCGAGCAACAGCCCCTGGTCAGAGGGGTTGAGGGGGGTGGCCTCAATGCGGATCAGCACCTCGTGCTCGCTGGGCACCGGCAGTGGTTCATCCACCAGTGAAATCTCCAACCTGCCGCTGGCATCGATCAGCGAGCGCAGTTGCAGGGCGGTGGCAGGCAAGGGGTGTTTCATCGGTGTCTCCGGAGGGATGTTGGTGGTTCAGAGTTGGGGGCCTGTCGGCGAGAGCACGTCTCAGGGCACGTCTCAGGGCACTTCTTTGACGGCATCGTGGCCATGCATGCCAGGGTGGTGGTGCATGCCGTGGTGCAGGGCATGCCCTTCCATTGCATCGTCGCCATGATCGTCCAGTTGAGCCTGGAACCACCGGTGCAGCGCATCAACCAGCGCCGGATCGTGGCTGCTGTAATGGAGCGCTGCGCCATCTGGCACATCGTGGTAGGTGATCTGCAGGTGTCCGTGGGGGGCATTGCGCAGGCTGGCCAGGCCGGGCATGTCGGCCCCGTGCAACTGGGCCGGGGAGGAGAAATCGCGCGCCAGGAACTGCTCACGCAAAGCGGCCAGGTGCAATCGGATGAGGGCCATTTGAACCCGGTCGCCGCTCTGGCGCACCAGCACCTGCTGCTCACCGCCCATGGGGGTGGCGGTGAAAACGTGGCGGGTGGCCGCCAGGTCGAAAGGCATCACCTGCGGGCCGCGCTGGGCCACCTCGGCCTGGCGGCTGCCTAGGGTGGCTGCCACCGCCATGCCGGAGGCACCCGCCACCCAGGCCCCCAGCAAACAACAAACCACCCGCCGGAACCCGCAAGATGTGCGCATGGATTTCTCCAAAGTTGACTGGCGCCCATCCTAAACGCACCGGGGTGGCTGGTCAGGGGACGGCGCCAGCGCGCGCAACGTGTTGCGGACTCAGGCCAGGGTGTAGGCCGTCTTGACCGTGGTGTAGAACTCCTGCGCGTAGCGGCCCTGCTCGCGCGGGCCATAGCTGCTGCCCTTGCGGCCGCCAAAGGGCACGTGGTAATCCACCCCGGCGGTGGGCAGGTTGACCATCACCATGCCGGCCTGCGCATGGCGCTTGAAGTGGGTGGCGTGCTTCAGGCTTTGCGTGGCAATGCCGGCCGAAAGGCCGAACTCGGTGTCGTTGGCCACCGCCAGCGCTTCTTCGTAGTTCTTCACGCGGATCACGCTGGCCACCGGGCCGAACACTTCCTCGCGGTTGATGCGCTGCTCGGGCGTGCTGTCGGTGATCAGGGCCGGAGTCATGAAGAAACCCTCGGCGCCGCTGCCGGTGTGGCAGGCCACGCGCTGGCCGCCGGCCTGCACGGTGGCGCCCTGCGAGCGGGCGATCTCGACATAGCTCAGGTCTTGCTCCAGCTGCGCCTGCGAGACCACCGGGCCGATGTCGGTGCCGGCCGTCAGGGCGTCACCGATCTTCAGGCCGGCCAGGCGGGCCTTCACGCATTCAACAAATGCGTCATGGATGCCTTCGGTGACGATCAGGCGGCTACTGGCGGTGCAGCGCTGGCCGGTCGAGAAGAAGGCGCTCTGCACGCTCAGCTCAATGGCCTGCTGCAGGTTGGCGTCGTCCAGGATGACCTGCGGGTTCTTGCCGCCCATTTCGAGCTGCACTTTCTTGTGACCTTGCACGCAGGCCTCGGCAATGCGCCGGCCCACGCCCACCGAGCCGGTGAAGCTGACGGCGGCAATGCCGAGGTGCTTGACCAGCGCATCGCCGATCACGCTGCCACGCCCCATCACCAGGTTGAACACCCCTGCCGGAATGCCGCTGCGGCTGATGATCTCGGCCAGCGCCCAGGCACTGCCCGGCACCAGGTCGGCCGGCTTGAGCACCACGCAGTTGCCAAAGGCCAGGGCCGGTGCGATCTTCCAGGCCGGGATGGCGATGGGGAAGTTCCAGGGCGTGATCAGGCCCACCACGCCGATGGGCTCGCGGGTCACCTCCACGCCGATGCCGGGGCGCACCGAGGGGATGGCCTCGCCCGCCAGGCGCAGGCATTCGCCGGCGAAAAACTTGAAGATCTGGCCGGCGCGGGTGGCTTCGCCAATGCCTTCGGCGCGGGTCTTGCCCTCTTCGCGCGACAGCAGCGTGCCCAGTTCTTCACGGCGCGCCAGGATCTCGCTGCCGATCTTGTCCAGCGCGTCGCTGCGCGCCTGGATGCCCCCCGTGGACCAGGCCGGGAAGGCTGCCTCGGCGGCACGCACCGCCAGGTCCAGCTGAGCCGCATCGCCCTGGGCGTATTCGCCGATCACATCGGCCAGGTTGCTGGGGTTGAGGTTGGGCGCCAGGGTGTTGCCGGCCAGCCATTCGCCGTTGATGAAGTTCAGGTGCGGAGTGCTCATGGTGTGTGGAACTGAGGTTTGAGAAAAAGGAACGACGGCCGGAGCCGTCAGGGGTCATTGGCCACATGGCCTGAAACTTCGAGATCAACCCGCCGCCCGGCCGCCCGAAGGCGGGTTGAGGCCCCCTCGGGGGGCAGGAAGCGACACGCAGTGCGCGACCGTGGGGGTAAACATTAATCAGCGGTGATCTTTCGGTCTTCGATCACTTTTTTCCAGCGGGCAAATTCCTTGGCCTGGCTGGCGGCAAACTGCTCGGGCGTGTTGGCCACGATCTCCAGACCGATCTCATTGAGCCGGGTCTTGATCTGTGGGTCTTTCAGGGCGGCCTGCAAAGCCTCGACCAGGCGCTTCTTGACATCGGCGGGCAGGCCCTTGGGGGCGGCCACGCCCTGCCACGAGAGCACATCGGCGTCTTTCACACCGCTCTCGCTGAGGGTGGGCACATCGGGCAGCACCGCAGCGCGCTTGTCGTCAGCCACCGCCAGCACACGCAGCTTGCCGGCCTTGATGTGCTGAATCACGTTGTTCACGTTCTGGAACGAGGCGTCCACATTGCCGCCCAGCAGGTCGCTGATGGCCGGGCCGCCGCCCTTGTAGGGCACGTGCAGGCCGCTGGTGCCGGTCTGCTGCCAGAACAGCACGGCGCTCAGATGGTCCGACGAGCCATTGCCCGACGAGGCAAAGGTCACGCTGTCAGGCTTTTTGCGCTGGGCCGCGATCACGTCGGCCACGCTCTTGAAGGGCGACTGGGGCGGCACCACCAGCACGTTGGGCGACTGGGCGGCCACGGTCAGGTAGTCAAAGTCTTTGGTGGCGTCATAACCAATGCCCTTGATCAAGTGCGGCACGATCACAAACGGCCCCAGGGACGACACCAGCACGGTGTAGCCATCGGCCGGCGCGCGCTTCACAAAGGTGGCGCCAATGCTGCCGGTGGCACCGGCCTTGTTGTCGACGATCACCGGCTGCCCGAGCTTTTCGCCCATCTTGGTGGCCAGCAGACGGGCCACCATGTCGGTGGTGCCCCCGGGAGGAAAGGGCACCACCAGGGTGATGGTCTTTTCAGGGTAGGCGGCCCAGGCGCTCGACACCGGTGCCAGGCCAGCAGCCACGCTCAGCCCCAGGGCCAGGCCGATGGCACAGCCCTTGGCCAGCAGGCCCCGGCGGCGGGAAGGGTTTGAATTCAGAATCGTCATTTGTTTGTCTCCAGTCATGCAGGGGTACGGACAGCCTGACGGGCCAGCAGGCGCCATTGGCCATCGCGCAGATGCCACACGAGCAGCACCTGCCGGTCGACCTGCCCGGGCTTGCCCTGGTCCAGCGTGTGGCCGGTGAGGCGATGCCTCACCACGGCCACGTCGCCGACCACGCGCACGTGCTGTGCGCTCAACTCGATGCTCACGAAATCCGACTTGGCGCTCAGCAGATCGCCCACAAAGCTGGCCTTGGTATCGACCCGGCCACCCGAGTGGCCGTAGCTCAATTCGTCGGCCACCAGGGCTTCGAGGGGGCCCCGTTCGGGGGCGACCATGGTCATCCGAAGCCGTTCGACCGCGGCGACCACAGCCTCCTCGGCAGACCCGCCCTGGGCCTGGGCCGCAGGCGCCCAGACCAGAAAGGCCGCCAGCGTGCAGGCCACCAGATTCAGACGTCGTTGCATGTTGTTGTCTCCTTGCCACTCACCGCCCCGGTGGGGCGGCATGGGAATCAAAGGGCTTGTGAGCCCAGCTTCTTGATCAGGGCGTCCAGCGCTTCCATCTCGGAGGCCTTCAGATCGGTCAGCGGGGTACGCACCGGCCCGGCGTCGTGACCCACCAGCTTGGCGCCCGCCTTGACGATGCTCACGGCATAACCTTGGCCGCGGTTGCGGATCTCCAGGTAAGGCAGGAAGAAGTCCTTCAGCAGGCGGTTCTGCGTGGCGTGGTCGTCGGTGCGCACGGCTTCATAGAAGTCCATCGCCGTCTTGGGGATGAAGTTGAACACCGCCGACGAGTACACCGGGGTGCCCAGTGCCTTGTAGGCTGCGGCATACACCTCGGCCGTGGGCAAGCCCCCCAGGTAGGCAAAGCGGTCGCCCATGGTCTGGTAGATGGACATCATCAGCTCGATGTCGCCAACGCCGTCCTTGAAGCCCACCAGGTTGGGGCAACGGTCGGCCAGGATCTGCAGCGAAGCCGGGGTCAGCTTGGCCTGGCCACGGTTGTAGACGATGACGCCGAACTTCACGCTCTTGCACACGGCTTCGACGTGGGCGATCAGGCCTTCCTGACCGGCTTCGGTCAGGTAATGGGGCAGCAGCAGCACGCCGTGGGCACCGGCCTTCTCGGCGGCCTGCGCACATTGGATGGCAAAGCGGGTGGGGCCACCGGCACCGGCGATGATGGGCACCACACCGCGGCAGGTGTCCACCGCCGTCTGGATGATGCCGGGGTATTCGTCGGCCGTCAGCGAAAAGAACTCACCCGTGCCGCCTGCAGCGAACAACGCGCTGGCGCCGTAAGGGGCCAGCCATTCCAGGCGCTCGATGTAGCCTTTCTGGTTGAAATTGCCTTCGGCATCAAAGTCGGTCAGCGGGAAGGACAACAGGCCCGAGCCCATGATGGTTTTGAGTTCTTGAGGGGTCATTTGAGTGCTCCAGAGAAAAATGGGAGGTGGGTAAAGAAAAACGTGAAGTGAAGGGAGCAGGACGCTCAGTCCAGCCGGATCCGGGCCGCCTGGACCACCTGTGCCCAGCGCTTGCGCTCGTTGTTGAAGAATTGCTCTTCTTCGGCCGGGGCCATGGTCACCACCTCGGCGCCCTGCCCGGCCAGCCGCGAGCGGATGTCGGGCGAGCGGATGATGCGGATCAGCTCCTGGTTCAGCCGGTTGACGATGGCATCAGGCGTGCCCCTGGCCACGCGCACCCCCTGCCAGGTGCCCGACTCAAAACCCGTCAGGCCCTGTTCGGCCAGGGTCGGCACCTGGCCCACCAGGGGCATGCGGGTGGCCTTGGACAGACCCAGCAGCTTGAGCTTGCCGGCCTGCACCTGCGGGTAGGTGGCCAACATGCCGTTCATCAGCACCTGGGTCTGGCCCGCCACCGTGTCCGACACGGCCTGCACGCCGCCCTTGTAGGGCACGTATTCCCAGCGCGCACCACTGGCACGTTGCACCGCCACACCGGCGAGGTGGGCGGCACTGCCGGTGGCCGTGACGGCGAAGTTGAGATCGTTCTTCTTCGAATACGCCACCAACTCGGCCAGGTTGTTCACCGGCACCGACGGGTGCACCACCAGCAGATGGGGCGAATAGGCCAGCATGGTCACCCCGCGCAGGTCCTTTGACGGGTCGAAGCTCAGTCGGGTGTACACCGACGGGCTGATGGCCAGGGCCCCCACATCACACAACAGCAGGGTGTAGCCGTCAGGCGCGGCATGGGCCACCAGATCGGCGCCCAGATTGCCGTTGGCGCCGGGCTTGTTGTCAATGATCACGGGCTGCCCGAGCGCCTCGGACAGGGGCTGGCTCAGGGCCCGGGCAATGATGTCGGACGAGCCCCCCGGCGGGTAAGGCACCACGATGCGTATCGGGCGGGCGGGCCAGCTCTGGGCGCCCACCCAGGCGGGGCTGGCCAGCAAGGCTGCGGGTGCGGCGGCGGCCAGCAAACGGCGTCGGGACAAGGTCATGCGGTCTCCTGCGTGAAGACCAGGCACCCCGGCTGCAGCCGTGTTTCAGCGAAGCAGGATGACTGATCTGATGTTGTTGTCAGTCATCGTACAACCAAATTTTTGAAATGTCTAGAAAAAGACAACTAAAGATGACCACCCCCTGCGCCAGGGGGTGGGTGGATCAACGGGCCAAGTCGTCTGCCGACTGGCCGGCCTGAGCCAGGGCCTGAGCCCGACGCAAGCGTTCGCGGCTGTTGGTCAGATGAATGCGCATGGCCGCACGGGCCGATTCCGGGTCTTGCCGGGCGATCGCGTCGTACACCTCTTCGTGCTCGCGGTTCACCTTTTGCAGGTACTGGGCGCGCAACTCGGGGGCCATGCGCATGGCTGACGAGATGCGCGTGCGCGGGATGATGGTGGTGCCCAGGTGGGCCATGATGTCGCCGAAATAGCGGTTGCCGGTGGCCCGGGCGATCTCCTGGTGAAAGCGGAAATCGGGTGACACGGTGTCACCCGCCACCTCGACGTGCGAGGCAAAGTCGTCCAGCGCCTGGCGCATGGCCAGCAGGTTCTGCTCCGAGCGGCGCAGCGCGGCCAGGCCGGCAGACTCGGTCTCCAGGCTGATGCGCAGTTCCAGCACCGCCAGCACGTCCACCGAGGCGGCGATGTCAGACGGGTCGATGCGGAACATGCCGGGAGCCTGGGCCTCCAGCACAAAGGTGCCGATGCCGTGATGGGTCTCCACCAGGCCGGCGGCCTGCAGCCGCGACAGCGCTTCGCGCACCACCGTGCGGCTGACGCCAAAGGCCCGCATGATTTCAGACTCAGTGGGCAGCTTGTCCCCGGCCCGCAGCACCTGACTCTGGATGCGACCGCTGAAGTCTTCGACCAGCTCATGGGCCAGACCGCGAGGTCGCCGACGCACTGGCGACACTGCCGCAGGGGCCTCCGAGGCATTAACCGTTGGCGCGGTGGAATTGGCCGTTGACAACTTTGACATGGCGTGATGATAATCCAGCCCCAGGTTGTACGACAACCGATGACATACATCATTTCCAGCTCTACACAACGCCATGAACGAGAGACAACTGCCGCAACGCCTGCTGCTGACCGGAGCCGCCGGCGGCCTGGGCCGCGTCCTGCGCGAAAGCCTCAAGCCCTTCACCCGCCAGTTGCGACTGTCGGACATTGCCCACCTGGCGCCGGCCACCTCCAGCCAGGAGGAAATCCAGCTGTGTGACCTGGCCGACAAGGCCGCGGTCGATGGTTTGGTGCAGGGCTGCGATGCCATCGTGCACCTGGGCGGCATTTCGGTGGAGCGCCCTTTCGAGGAAATCCTGGAAGCCAACATCCGCGGCGTGTTCAACCTGTACGAGGCCGCGCGCCGCCATGGTGTGCAGCGCGTGGTGTTTGCCAGCTCCAACCACGTGATCGGCTTCTACCCACAGACCCAACGACTGGACACCTCAGTGCCGCATCGCCCTGACGGCTATTACGGCCTGTCCAAGGCCTTCGGCGAGGATCTGGCCCATTTCTACTTCGATCGTTACGGCATCGAAACCGTCAGCATCCGCATCGGCTCCTCGTTCACCGAGCCGCGCGACCGCCGCATGCTGAGCACCTGGCTGAGCTACCGCGACCTGACCGAACTGGTGCGCCGCAGCCTGGTCGCGCCCCAGGTGGGCCACACGGTGGTGTATGGCGCCTCGGACAACCCCGGCGGCTGGTGGGACAACGCCGGCGCCCGCCACTTGGGCTTTGTGCCGCAAGACAGCTCGGAAGTCTTCCGCGCCAAAGTCGAGCAGCAGCCCCCTGTGCCACCCGATGCGCCGGCCGCCTTGTACCAGGGCGGCAATTTCTGCGCCGCCGGCCCCTTCGAAACCCTGCCCCCGGTAGGCGCCGCATGAGCTCCACCGCCGAACTGGTACTGGACGCGCGCTGCGGCACGGGTGAGAGCCCGCTCTGGAGCCCGGCCGAGCAGGCGCTGTACTGGGTGGACATTCCGGCGGCACGCCTGTACCGCTGGGATGCCGCCAGCGGACAGAGCCGCCACTGGCAGACCCCCGAGATGCTGGCCTGCGTGGCTCAGACGGCCGATGGCCAGGGCTTCATCGCCGGGATGGAGACCGGAATCTTCCGCTTGAACCCAGCAGACGATGGCGACGAAATGAGGCCCGAACCCCTGGCTGCCGTGCAACACGCGCGCCGCGGCATGCGCTTCAATGACGGCCGATGCGACCGGCAAGGCCGCTTCTGGGCCGGCACCATGGTGATGGACATGGGCGCCAACCTGCCCTTGGGGCAGCTGTACCGCTACGACCGCCCGCGCGGACTGCAGGCGGTGCTGCGTGGGCTGACCGTGCCCAATGGCCTGGGTTTCAGCCCCGACGGCCGCACGATGTACCTGTCGGATTCGCACCCCACGGTGCAGGCCATCTGGGCCTTCGATTACGACACCGACACCGGCACCCCCCACAACCGGCGCCTGTTCGTGGACATGCGCGAACAGCCAGGTCGCCCCGACGGTGCGGCCGTGGATGCCGACGGCTGCTACTGGATCTGCGGCAACGATGCAGGCCTGGTGCACCGCTTCACGCCAGATGGCCGACTGGATCGATCACTGGCCATGCCCGTCAAAAAGCCCGCCATGTGTGCCTTTGGCGGGACGGCACTCGACACCCTGTATGTCACCAGCATCCGCCCCGATGGCATCGACCTGAGCGATCAGCCCCTGGCTGGTGGCGTGTTCGCCCTGAACCCCGGCGTCAAGGGCCTGCCAGAGCCGCATTACCAGGAATGAAGCCCAACCCCTGATTTTTTCGCTTCCCGAAGTTAGACAAACCCGATCCTCAAGGAGACAAAGATGAAATTCAAACACCACCTGATGATGCTGGCCGCCAGCCTGGCCCTGGGCCCTCTGGCCGCCCAGGCCACCGAATTCCGCTCGGCGGACATCCACCCCGATGGATATCCCACCGTCGAGGCGGTCAAGTTCCTGGGCGAGCGCCTCAAGCAACTCACCCAGGGCAAGGACAGCGTCAAGATCTACAACAACAGCTCGCTGGGCAATGAGAAAGACACCATCGAGCAGACCAAGATCGGTGCCCTGGCCATGGTGCGCGTCAACATCGCGCCCATGAACAACATCTGCCCGGCCACCCAGGTGCCGACCATGCCCTTTCTGTTCCGCAGCAAAGAGCACCTGCGCGCCGTGCTGGACGGCCCGATCGGTGAAGAGATACTGAAGTCGTGCGAGCCCCAGGGCTTCATCGGCCTGGCCTACTACGACAGCGGTGCACGCAACCTCTACACCGCCCGCAAGCCGGTGCGCACCCTGGCCGACGCCAAGGGCCTGAAGATCCGCGTGCAGCAATCCGACCTGTGGGTGGCGCTGCTGGAGGCCATGGGTGCCAACGCCACCCCCATGCCCTTTGGCGAGGTCTACACCGCCCTCAAGACCGGCCTGGTCGATGGCGCCGAGAACAACTACCCCTCGTTCGAAAGCTCGCGTCACTTCGAGGTGGCCAAGTACTTCTCGTTGACCGAGCACTCGATGGCGCCTGAAATGCTGCTGTTCTCCAAGCGCGTGTGGGACAAGCTCACGCCCGAGGAACAGACCGCCCTGCGCCAGGCCGCCAAGGAATCGGTGCCCTACATGCGCAAGCTCTGGGACGAGCGTGAAGCCAAGTCGCTGGCCGCCGTCAAGGCCGGAGGTGCCGAGATCATCACGGTCGACAAAACACCGTTCCAGAACGCCATGAAACCGGTGTACGACAAATTCATCACCGACCCGAAGTTGAAAGACCTGGTCCGCCGCGTCCAGGAAACCAAGTAAGCACCGCGTCGGCGGCCCCCCTGAGTGATCCCTGGCCCAACCGTGCGGGCCGGGGTGGCTGCCTGCACCCTTTTTTCTGAAGAGTCGACATCATGTATTCCAAACTTTGCCGCTGGCTGGCTCGCAGCTGCATGTGGCTGGGCATCGCCGGCATCGTGGCCCTGATCGCTGCAGTGAGCTGGCAGGTCTTTGGCCGCTACGTCCTGAACAACACGCCCACCTGGGCGGAAAGCCTGGCCCTGCTGCTCGTGCTGTACGTGACCATGCTGGGCACCGCGGTGGGGGTTCACGACGCAGGTCACATAGGGCTCGAATCGCTGTTGGTACTGGCGCCCGAGAAGGTGCGCAACAAGATCGAGATCCTGATCCACCTGCTGGTGGGTCTGTTTGGCGGCGCCATGGCCTGGGGCTGTGCCGAACTGGCCGCTTCGGTCTGGAGCTACCGCCTGCCCACCCTGTGGATTTCCGAAGGCTGGAAGTACGTTCCTGCCACCCTTTCTGGTGTCTTGATCGTGATGTTCTCGATCGAGCACATCATCGCGCTGGCCCAGGGCCGCGAAGTCGAACCCTGCTGGAGCTGATCACCATGGCCTTGACAATTCTCTGCGTCAGCTTCGCGCTGTTCCTGCTGATGGGGGTGCCGGTAGCGTTCTCCATCGGTCTGTCCGCCCTGTCCACCTTGCTGTATGAAGGCCTGCCATTGGCGGTGGGCTTTCAGCAGATGACCTCGGGCATGAGCATCTTCTCGTTCCTGGCCATCCCGTTCTTCATCTTCGCCGGCGAACTGATGATGTACGGCGGCATCGCCGATCGCATCGTGGACCTGGCCCGCAACCTGGTCGGCCATGTGCGTGGCGGCCTGGGCATGTCCAACGTGGTGGCCTGCACCCTGTTTGGCGGCGTGTCAGGCTCGCCCGTGGCCGATGTGTCGGCGATGGGTGCGGTCATGATTCCGATGATGAAGAAGGAGGGCTACCACGCCGACTACGCTGTCAACGTGACCACCCATGCAGCCTTGGTGGGTGCCCTGATGCCCACCAGCCACAACCTGATCATCTACTCGCTCGCTGCGGGCGGCAAGGTCTCGATTGCCGCGTTGATCCTGGCCGCCCTGTTGCCCGCCGCGATCCTGACCGGGTGCAACCTGGCCGCAGCCTATCTGGTGGCCATTCACCGCGGCTACCCGGCTGGCGCATTCCCGGGCTGGGCCATCGTGGCACGCTCGCTGGCAGCCTCGCTGCCGGGGCTGATGATCGTGGTGCTGATCCTGGGCGGTATTCTGTCGGGCATCTTCACGGCCACCGAATCCGCGGCGGTGGCCGTGCTCTACGCCCTGGCGCTCACGGTGTTCGTGTACCGCTCGATCAAGCGCGAGCACTTCATCAAGGCCGCAGCCAAGGCCGTAAAGACCACCGGTGTGGTGTTGCTGCTGATCGGCATTTCCAGCACCTTTGGCTACCTGATCAGTCTTTACGGCGTCGCTGAGCTCACCGGACAGATGCTGTCCCAGATGACCACCACCCCCTGGGTGATCTTCCTGATGGTCAATGTGCTGCTGTTCCTGCTGGGCACCTTCCTGGACATGGCCGCCACCATCTTGCTGTGCACCCCGATCTTTCTGCCGATCTGCCAGCAATATGGCATGAGCTCTGTGCAGTTCGGGATCATGCTGCTGATCAATTGCGCACTCGGTCTGAACACCCCCCCGGTGGGCACCACCCAGTTCGTGGGCTGCGCCATCGGCGGCGTGTCGGTGGGCACGGTGATGCGTACCATCTGGCCGTTCTATGGCGCCCTGATCTTTGCCCTGCTGCTGGTCACTTACGTGCCCTCGTTCTCGATGTGGCTGCCCAGCATCTTCATGACCAAGTGAAGCCGAACTGAAAGCCCCAGCCATGAGCTCACAGACGCAAGCCAGCGCGGCAGCCGTGCCACCGCGCACCATCCAGGTCCACCCGGCCGACAACGTGGCCATCGTCGTCAATGACGGCGGCCTGCCCGCGGGCAGCGTGCTGCCCGGCGGGCTGACCCTGGTCGAGGCCGTGCCGCAAGGGCACAAGGTGGCCCTGGCCGATCTGGCCGAGGGCGAGGTGATCCGCCGCTACAACGTGGTGATCGGCTATGCCGCCCGCGCCCTGCCCCGTGGCAGCTGGGTGAACGAGCGCGTGATGCGCATGCCCACGCCGCCCGGCCTGGAAGACCTGCCGGTGGGCACGCTGGCCGTGCCTGCGCCCGCCGCCACCCAGCAGCACACCTTCGAGGGCTACCGCAATGCCGATGGCTCGGTGGGCACGCGCAACATCCTGGCCGTGACCCAGACCGTGCAGTGCGTGGCCGGCGTCACCGACTTTGCCGTGCAGCGCATCAAGGCCGAGCTGCTGCCGCGCTACCCCCAC